>JAIOQY010000024.1 GCA_021108435.1 Candidatus Aegiribacteria sp. | reverse complement strand
CTGAGAAAACTGAACCCCTTTCTTAAGGAGCTTTTTGGGATCGAAAGTCTAGGGGTGTTTGGCTCAGTAGCTCGTAATGAAGCAGGAAAGAACAGTGATGTTAATACTTGCTGTCTCAGGATTGAAAATTTCCAAGAATAGTGATTTCATCATCGTCCGGTTTTTCCGGTTTACTCTCCTCGGTCTCGATTACATCGGAAGACAGTTTCAACGTAAGAATCACATCCTTCAGCTTCTGGAGAAGCTGTCGATTGATTCTACTTTTCTTAAAGAAACCGCCTTCAACATTAGAAAGCAGTTTCTCAAGAACAGTCAGTTCTTTGCTACCACCATATCTTTTGAGTATCAGGAAAGCTCCGGAAGCAAGGTTTGAGTCTTCAAACAGTTGACCGGACTCCCCTTCATTCAAGCATTTCAGAAGGAAATCCCTGACCTGCTCATTTTTACCAAGAATGCTGAAAGAATCCATGATCTCCGGTCTGATCTGCTTATTCTTGCGAAAAGCGGAAGTTAGCTTCGGAATGTAGGCAGGATTGAAAGCAGCCTGCTTTGTGAGGATGTTCAGAGCGATTACGGAAACATCAATTGATTCATCCGAAATAAGATGAAGCGCGAGGCTTTCAGCGGTAGTGTTTGAACTTTTTATCAAAGCAAGAAGACATTCACGTCTTATTCTATGATCCGGGATTCTGCATAGATCCGCAAGGACAGTTTCACTCGAAGACGACCCGATATCTCGGAGAACCTGTATCATGTTTCGGGCTGTATACCAGTCAGAATCAGGAAGACTGAACGTTGCTTTGTCTACCTGGGAGTTAAAAGCGGTGACTATATCCTTGAGTTTACCGTGAATAGGAGAAAGACCCCTTTTCCCCATGCTTAGAAGAATTTTAAATGCTTTTGCTCTGAGACGTCTGTTGTCTTCGTTGAAAATATTTACAAGCTGTGAAACAAGATTATCGGGCGGTAAAATAGCAGCCAGTTGAGCGGCTTCCTTTGAAATGTTCATGTCATCTGAAAGCAGTCTGGGAACCAGTGCTTCAGCTGCCGATAGGGTATCAAGTTTCCTCTGGGCTTCAGAAAGAGATCGTTTTCTGGCTGCTTCCAGTTCAGTCCTTGGATACTGCATAGACTGAAGATTGCTAAGGATATTCCCGGCTTGCAGCGCGATAGACATATTTCCGCGGGTAAGAAGAGACTCCATAAGTGAAGCGGTAAGAATTACCGCCCTGTAAAGAACATCTGGATCATGCTCGCGTTTCAGCGCTCTTGAAATACTCTCTATGATCTGGGAGGAGGAATTCTCTTTTCCGCGCTCAACAGCAAGAAGAGCCATGTCCTGGAGTTTTCCAACGGTTCTGTGACGGACGTCCGGATCAGGTGAAGAAAGGCTTCGCAGAAGACTGTCAATTATCTTCCGAATTGCTTTCCATGCCATTCCGCGTTGAACGTAAATATTGGATAACAGTCCTTTTTCAAGCAGAGAAGGGTCAAGTGCGGTAATAAACCTTGCGATCAAGCCTCGCTGCTCTTCCTTATCATCGTTTGCGGCGGCAAGGACGGATTTCAGAGCATCACCGATATTCTTGCCGGGAAGAGTGTCAATACTATCTCCCCTTTCCAGCCTGTCAATAAGTTCGGAGAAGATAGCATCTTCAACTGTTACTTCACTTCGTGCCAGTGTCCTGTCAGAATCACCCTGTTCCGCGATGAGCTCATAATGGAAACGGTTAATTGAAATTGTATCAAGTCCGCGGAGTTCAATCAGCCTGGCCATTCCGCCATGCTCAGCAATATAGACAGGAGGTCTGTTGAATATCTTCGCAAAGGTCTGTATCTGATCTCCAGTTATTCCCGGGCTGAACGAAATACTGCTAATATTTCTATCTGAAAAAGATCGTACGAATCCACCTGTCCCCAGATTTTTTCTCTCCACTCGCAGATCATTTACCATAACTATATCGCCCATAATGGACAGAGTTACCTGTGCATTCTCCAGAAGGAACTTTGAAAGGATACTGGTGAAGGATTCGGTAGAGGGTTCTATTGAAGGATGTCCGGAAGGGAACATCTGCAAAGTCTTCATCAGGAGTTCAAGGCGCTTGATCAGATTTTCAGCGTTTCTTTGAGCAAGGGCCTGAGACATCAGACTTGAACCTTTGTGAGAAATCAGATTGTTCCCGATAGAGTAGTCTTCAACCATCTCCTTACTGAACGAGAACTGCCATTGACCGGGGGCATATTCTATGAAATCCAGTTCAGAAAGGATTTCCTTCATGAATTTACGAATATTTACCGGGAATGAACTCAGGCTGATAGAAAAAGTACTGCTGCTTGGATCTTTACTTTTAAGCACTCTGACGGCGATGTCAGCTCCAGAACAGTCAAGGTCGACATCAGGATCCAGAAGTTCGTCCAGTATGAGAATGTAGATAACCTCTATCAACATGGCGATTTTGGCAAAAACGTTCTTTTTTGTATTTGATGGTATTCTGTCGAACAGATCCCAGGCTGTCTCAAGAGATGTTTTCGAGAACCAATCATAAAGAACAGGCCAGTTCCAGTCAGGGTAAGAACTCGAAAGTTGGGATCTGTCCATTAAGAACAGGAAAGTAAGCCCCGCTTCAATCCTTTTGCAGGAATCATTGATGATCAAGCCGAGAACAGGTCCAATACTGTCCGGCTCATATCCGGAAATAAAAGAGGTAAGAGCCTTAAGTCTTTCTTCAGCGTCTTCTTGAGAAGACACAGCTTTCGCCAGTCTTGCTGCTGCCAGATCAGTATTCTGTTGTTCTTTCAAATAAAACTCCAGTTGTAGTTACACATACTTGGTAATGATATGCAAATTGAATATTCAGCGCCAACAGTAATTATCTGTGATAGATTAAGCAAAGCTCAGCGATAAAGAATAGACCAATACAGAAGTGTCAGTTGTCAGGAATCGCTTCTATTATGAAAGTGTAATTGTTTCCAAGCGTATAATGGAAATCGCCGGCGTATAATCCATCTATCGCATTGACAAGAGCTTTGTCTCTTGTAGTAACGGACAGTCCGAGAATAGTACCTGTCCAGGGATACCATGGGTTCCCGTTGGATACCCATTTCTCCCAGTCATATCTGACATCCAGCTCAGGTCGGAGGTTGTATTTGAAACCGTCAGGCAGATATTCGATAAGCTCGGGAACGGCACCTCCGGGATATCTATCCCTGGGAAACTCCCCCGACACAGCATAATATCTGTAAAGAGCGGTTCTGAACATGTCATAGTCACTGATTATTCTTGCAGCATGTGCATTCAGTTTCATTCCCATGAATTTTGGAACCGCTATAGCCGCAAGTATTCCGACAATGATAATGACTATCATCAACTCAACTAGAGTAAAGCCCCTTTGTTCATTCACCTGCCCCTACCCTTACAACTTCGCTCAGGAAATCCTCACTGACAAGATCACCAGGATTCTCCGTTGATTTGAAAGTCACGGTTGAATCGCCCGCCTGGCAGGATAACATATAAGATCCATCAGGATGAAGAATATAGTCAACATCGTATATATCCATTCCAGGATCAAGAGAATCAGGATAGCAGGCATTTGTGATCCGGTATTCTTCCAGCTTGAGAGATATCATGAACATGGTGAGTTTTGCATCTTCCAGTTGCAAACCAAGCGGTCTTACTGGGTTGTTAAGCTCATGTATTTCGTTGAGTGAATTGATAATAACCAGAATGAGCAGGACAACACCAACACACATCAGAATCAATTTCCACTTTTTTGAATTATCCTTGAAATTCTTCTGTTGAGTTTCTCTTAACGCTTTATTCTTTTGATATTCCCTCTCAGCGGTATCAAATTCGTGATTTATTGATTCCGGAATATCAGACATTATCTCACCATCTCAAGCTGATTCATAATAACAGATTGCTACGTAAAGCATTTACTATTTGAAACATAATAGCAATAAATCTCAGGGCAATCCCTGAAACTACGGCAATTCCGGAAAGGCAGAGGATTGCAGCAGAGCCGAAAGAATTTTCCAGATTTCCCTGATAGCTACTGAAGCGGGAGTTTCAGGATCATATGCAGTTACAGGCATCCCTTTCGACATGGCAATTGTTACCGAATCATCGTACGGAATTCTGCCCAGAAGTATGATGTTCTCCGCCCTGCAGAACGCCTCTATTTCAGTGGTTTTAGCCGAATTTATGTCGCTCCTGTTGATACATACTGCCGGGGTTATTCCGAAATGTCTTACCGTTCCGAGTATTCTTGAAAGATCATGAATGGCGGAAACCCCTGGTTCTGTTGAAATAAAGGCAAGATCAGCGCCTGCGGAGGCCGCTATCACCGGACAGCCGATTCCAGGTGGACCATCAACTATAAGAAGTGTACATCCCGCTTTTTCACAGGCTCCGAAGGCTGCATTTTTTACAATGGTTACAAGCTTTCCGGAGTTCTCTTCTCCTGCTTTCATTTCTGCGTGAAAAAGAGGGCCATATAGAGATCTGGACAGGAACCACTTTCCCGCTATTGCTCTGTGGCTGCTGACCGCGCTCACAGGGCACTGATAAAGACAGGAGTTACATCCCTCACAGCTTATTCTGTCTATTCTGTATTCACTTGTCTCCTGAGAGGGAGAAGGTGGAATTACCGCGTCATATCTGCACACATCAAAGCATCTTCCACAACCGTTACAGTTGTCATTATCAATTTCAGCCTTATAACCACCCTCGAAAGAATGTTCTTCCATCAATTCAGGTTTCAGAAGAATTTCCAGATTGGCAGCATCCACATCTGCGTCGGCGAGAACAAGTTCATTCTCTTCGAAAGCGAGATGTGCAAGGGCTGCGGTCAGAGAAGTCTTACCGGTTCCTCCCTTTCCACTGAGTACGACGATTTGCCTCATGGAGATATCTCTTTTCGAATTCTGCCAAGGATATCCAGGAATACTTTCCCATACTCCGGATAACCATGAATCAGGGGAGTCCCCTCTGAAAGCACTTCTGCTATTTTCCGATCCATTGGGATTCTGGCAAGGATTGGGAGATTTTCTGAATTGCAGTATTCCTCCACCTTCATGTCGCCGATTCCATCCCTGTTGATTATTACTCCTGCCCTGATACCGAGCTGATTCACAACGACATCGACCGCAGCTTTCAGATCATGCAGTCCAAAGGGAGTCGGCTCTGTTACGAGTATAACGTAATCACTTCTGCCTACGGCTTCCACAACAGGACAGGATGTTCCCGGCGGGGCATCTATTATCACAAGACCTTCCCGCTCTTGAGAGAGGTATTCCTTTAATAGAGAGGAAATTGTCGGAACAGGCATCGCCTGACCGATATTCATGACTCCCCTTGCGAAATCTAATGAGAGGGCCGTTCCTCCCTCTATTTTACCGGTAACATGCAGTATTTCACTGATTGCGTTTTCCGGACAGACAAGCATACAGCTGGCACAGCCATGACACATATCCCGGAATACAAGAGTTTTACTGCCGGCAACGGCGATAGCGTTCCAGACGCAGACTTCAGCGCATAGGCCACAGTATGTGCATCTGTCATCATCAACTTCCGGAACCAGTACACCGGTCTCTCTTTGTAGACTGTAGTCGGGATCAAGAAAGAGACCGGCATTGGGTTCTTCCACATCGCAATCGAGAAGAAGAGGACGCAAACCGGTCTTCTCTTCCGAAACGGCGAGAGCAAGACTGACCGCCACCATGGTTTTACCTGTTCCGCCTTTGCCGCTTGCTACTGCTATTACCATTCCTCTTTATTACTCTCTAGTCATTCCTGTGCCGCATTTTGGACAGGTTAGTTTATTACATGGTTGTCCGGGCTGATGTTGAATCTTATGACCACAAGCCGGACAACTGCAGGTTCCTCCAGGTCCAGCTGAGTATGGTCCTCCGCCGCGACCTCTGCCGCCACCGCCATCTCTTCGCTGTCCTCCACCAATACCTCGACCCATTTTCAACCTTCTTTCTAATTATTCTTTTCTGAATGCGGGCTGATTATATCATCAAGTTTATTAAGCAGATATTCCGCTTCCTCTTTGAGCCGGTCAACAGGACCTTTCTCATATTCAGACGTTCCATGACCGTGCTCTCTGCTTTCCCTGCATGGTGAAGCATCAGATAGATAACCAGAGAGAAAATGTGTTACAGCTTTCTTTACAGAGCCTGTACCGCCTGTTGAGCATTTAATGCCATAGTTACTGAAAATACTGATTGCTCGGCCTCCCATTCCTCCAGCGATCATTACGTCAGCACCAAGGCTGCTCACGAAATCAGGTACCTGTCCAGGGGAATGAGCGGAAAAATAAGGATTCTCTACCGCTTCCGCATTCAGTATTTCATCATCTTCAATATTGATAACCGTGAAATACGGGCATCGTCCAAAGTGATGACTTACGGAACTGTCAAGAGCTTTATCATTATCCGATGATACAACTATTCTCATAACGCTATCCTTCACTGATGCGGTCAAGTTGCTCAAGAATATCTGCAACCTGTGTTCTGAGATCGCGAAGTTTTTCTGTAAGCATCAAAAGCTCGTCAGCATTTCCTTTGTTTCCTTCTGAGCTGCCTTCAGGATTTCCAGCAATACCGGAATGGCTATTCGCTGTAGCTAATCCCATTTTATCGAGTTTCTTGTCTATGAATGCTTCTACAGTTTCTTTTACCGTTCCGTTCTCCGCGATGTAGCATGATATCGAACCGGCCTGTAGCACTTCAAACGCATTTGGGCCGATGTTTGCACTCAGAACAGAAGCCGGGCCTTTCTTAAGAACGAACTGAGCTGCCATTATGCCAGCTCCGCTGCTCTGGCTGATAGAAGGATTTTCAAAGGCCTCATATGACATGTCATCTGTATCAACTGATATGAACCACTGAGCTCGTCCAAAAACGGGACTGATCTTTGAGTCAAGATCCTTCCCAAGTGAACTGACTATTACTTTCATCTAATTATT
>JAIOQY010000023.1 GCA_021108435.1 Candidatus Aegiribacteria sp. | reverse complement strand
TCTCGAACGACTACCTCATCAGAAGGGCCGCGGTCGACTGCGGTGTTCCGCTGTTTACGAATCTCAACCTGGCGAGGCGTTACATGGATGCCCTTGAAGTCTACGATCCTGACGACCTGCCCATACGGAGCTGGTGATCACGGTACTTAAGCTCTATTCAGCTTCAACCAGTGTAAGCATATAAACCTTCTGAGAATACTCTTGTGATGTATTAATTGCGAGAAATCCGTGTTCATCACCGGTAATTTCCCAACTGTTGAGATCAGCGGGATTTCCACTGTACTCAACCATCGCATGAAAGAGAATTTCACCACTGAAGTCATACACGCGAAAGACAATCCCAGGGTAGCACCCGAGTCTTACCCACAGCCTTTCGCCGCCATCCAGGAACATATCATTGATTACCCTTCTATATGGATCAACTGTGAATGGTATGGGTGGTGATGAATCTCCACGCATCATGCGGATTAAACTTATCCATGTATCCCTTTCAGCCTGAATATCTTCATCGCTTTTTCTTACTCTGTGAAAAGCCTCATCCTCTATATGGAGGAATGGTGTACCATCAGGTTCACAGCCATGGATCACGAACTCGTCAATTGATGATCGAGAGTAGAAGACCAGCCCATCGCGGGTCGCACAGCAGATAATGTCTTCTTCTCTGGATTCGGAGAAATCGGTTGCTTCAGATCCGATATTCCATTCGTACTCAATACTGAAGTACTCCACAGATGGTTCCTCATCACCATCCTCCCACCTAGCAAGAGTCGAAACCCACAGAATCCTGTTTTCTGCTGGTCTTGGAGTATTCTCTTCCCCTATGAACCCGCCATCGTCCAGTGCAGTGATTAAAGATGGTGTAAAAAGCGACCAGGTCATCCGGTTCACGAAACAGTAATTGCTGTCAAATAAAGAGATTCCATCCCAATCTTCAATAAGCATGCTTCCATCGGAATAGAACTTCAGTCTGAAAGGTCTGTGGAACTCGCCGGGGCCTTCACCTTCCCTGCCTATCGTTCTTATGAATTCTCCCTCCGGTGTATACATGAATACCGCATGCTTCATTCTGTCAGCAAACACGATATTACCATCGGGTGAATGTGTCGGACTGATAGGCCACCCGAGAATGTATTCGTCGTCACCGATCTCGACTCCTATCGAATCGGTAATAACCAGTTTGTATTCGATGTCGGGGAGTTCCGGGGTTGTTTCGTCAGCTCCGCAACCGATCAGCATTATTATGGATATTACTATGAGTATTCCGGCTGATGTATTCATGCAGTATCTCACTTATTCCTCCTTAAAGAACAATTCTACAATTCTATTTCAGATAGAATAAGATGGATCATTCTATCATCCGGAGCAAGGGGATCACAATCAGACTTCAGGTGTTTGCTGGACATCGATCATTGTCTTTATTATCCCTTTATCGTATTGACTGGATAAGCGGCGTTTTCCAGGGTGTGATAATATTCAACCAAAGGGAGTATACCCTATGGCATCTCCAAATAGCGCTTTAATCAGGGGAATATCCTTCTTGTTACTGGTCTCTCTGTCGGGTTTCCTGGCCGGGTGCGGGAGCACTGAAGAGGAATCGAGATCAGAAGAGCTTACCGCATTAGCAACGAAACTCGTGGAATCGACAGTGGCGGGGGATTTCTCAACGGCGGTGGAAGACTTCGACAGCGATATGAAGGACGTGTTCCCTTCGGAAATGCTTAGAGATACCTGGAACTCTCTAATTTCACAGGTTGGCGTTTTCCAGAAACAGACAGGGACACATATGGAGGAGACCGATAGTTGGGTGATCATTTTCGTTACCTGCGAATTCGAGTATGCAATGATAGACATCAAGGTGGTATTCAGCGCCGAGAATCAAGTAGCTGGCCTGTTCTTTGTCCCTTCCACGAGTTCCACCGAGTAAGAACCCGATTCATACGGCAAGACCAGCAGTTTAACCAAGAAACAGGTGCGCACCTTGATATGAAAAGAGCATCCATCTGAGAATACGCTGGAACAGGAACAGCATCAAATCCAGACCATAGCTGCTGAAAAGGACCTGGCGAATGGGATTCTCCATTGTCGATACTCCTCCCCACTATGAAGTATAAAAAGTGGCTGGAAGAAGGACTGATGGCGGTTCCAGTTCGTTCGCTGTTATCTTCCTCTTTGCTTACCTTTGAATCAAACCGAACCTTTGAAACATTCGTGGGTTAATTGAGTGTAACGCGGAGGAAATATGATGGAGAAAAGATCAGACGAAGAACTGACAAGAGCGGCTCAGTCCGGTGACATTTCCGCTTTCAACGATCTGGTAAGGCGCTGCCGGACGGGGATAATGTCGGAATTGACCGGATTGCTGGGCAACGTCCACGACGCGGAGGATGTCGCTCAGGAAGCCTTTCTGAGAAGTTTTCTGAAGCTGTCAACTCTGAGGGCACCGTACAATTTCGGAGGCTGGGTGAGACAGATCGCCAGGAACATAGCCCGTAACCGGCTCAGCAGAGATCCCAGGTTTGTTGTTCTGGATGAGCAGCGTGTCATTGATGAGTACAGTGATGCTGTGAATTCGAACAGCTATGATACCGATTCACAGGTGGAACCGGCTCTGCTGGCCCTGTCCAGGCTCTCCTCGAAGCTTCGGGAAACAGCACGTCTGACTTACCTTTCCAGTTACTCTCAAAAGCAAGTAGCCCGGCGACTCCGCATTCCCCTGGGTACCGTTAAACGTCGACTCTGGGAAGGTCGGGCTAAAATGAAGAAAGAGGTGCTGAGTATGTCCAGAACAGGAAGAAGTGCGGAGCCGGTAAAACTAGTGCCGGCTATCAGGATAGAGGAACTCCCTGATGAAGAAATGGAAATTAACACTACAGGGCCTGGGCTTTACTTCGGAACGGTTCTTAAAGAAGGTCACCTGGAGGTTTGCCGGTTTTTCGATTATCCCGGTGGAATTCTGACTCAAACCGTTCAGACCCAGGTGGTTCGAAAGGTGAATGTCCTTGGTAGAGAGTGTCATGAAGTGCTTATCGAGCATTCCGATTGCGAACCTCCCATACCCAATATTCTTGATTACTTCAACATTACCGATCAGGGGTTCGAATGGGTTATGAGAGTGACGGCAGATGAAATCTATCCACAGACAAGGTTCATGAAGAAAGGGGAAGAGTTATTCCCTTTATCCTATTCATGCAGGGAAAATGAAGAATATTCTGCCCGAATGGTGGATCTGACAATCGGTGACATGCGGTATGGACACTGCCTGGCGGTATTCTGGGGATGGCAGAATGATGGTACACCGGCTGAAAGTTTCTACAGTTCAGAAGGCAGACAGGTTCTGCATCGGAGATATGTCGGTCCAGAAGCACCAGAATCACAGAATTATCAGTATGCCAATCTTAAGGAAGAGGAGAGAAAAACCTTCAGAGGAAAAGAATACCGCCTCTGGTATGATACTGTTCTGGTGGAATAACAGAATTGCTCTACACACTGTAAGTTGAGAAATTGGCTCCGGTTAAGGATAATTCCGTATCTGGAGTCATTTCTAGATTCGCAAATCAAATCTATCTGGTGATCTGGTTCATCCCAGGGCACCTGTGTACTATATCGTTTAAGTTCAACAGGTCGTGAAGTGACTGCAACTTCACAATAGCGAATTTTTATATGCTACTTCAGAAAAGGTATTCCCAGGTCTTTGCAGATCTTTCGAGCAAGCTGATCCTTGATCTCTGTATGCCTTGGAACAGATGAGCGCTTGTTTTACTCTGGATTGAGCCACCACGAGTGCTTCCCACCCTCGCGAAGGAACTCGCAGCCATGCTCACGAAGATGTTTGAGCAGGGCTCTCTTTTTCATACGATAAGAACTTCTTCGGTATAATCATGGGCAGCATCTTTGATGGCGTCTTCTCTATTGAATTCTATGGCTTCTTTCAGAGTAACCCGTAAGCTCTCAAGAAGAGCTTCTTTCGTCCGTTCCTGACAATTTACGCCCGGAACTTCCTCAACCCAACCAATCCAACAGTCACCATCCTGCTTTGTTATTGCTGTATAAGTATTTGCCATTATATCACCCTTTCATCATTCCGATGCGCATTATATCACCTTATGATGATTATGTCTAATTTGACATAGCACATCCTAAGAAAGTATCAGGTTGACAGGAAATCCGGAAGTGGTTTATCTTGTCTCTTAAAGTAGATACTTCGAATCGCTCAATTAAGGAAATTCATGATATGAAGTTTTCACTGAGAGCTGTTCTTCCTGCCACAGCCGCAATGTTGATTTCTATCGTAACCATTACAATGTCTAATCCTGAAACACAGGTTCCTGGAGGTAATTGAGCGTGATCGGACTGGAATTCACGATTGCTCTGGCAATAATTAATTCAATTCCCGCAGAGATACTGGTTGAAGCGGATCAGGTAGTGGGTTCGTTCGACTCAATGCTGGTCTGTTCCGGGGACGAAATAGTTCAGGATCTGAGCTATCCTGGACTTGACAGCCTGGTGGAAGCGACAGGAGTTCCGCTCCTTCGAATGGGTGGTATTGCTGTTGAGTACTATGACTGGGAGGCCGATAACTACAACGGGATTCATTACATCGATGTTGGTGAGCTTCTTATCCCTGTCCCTCTGGAAAACAGTCTTGACAACCTTTTACAGTTCTGTGAACAGATAAATATAACACCCATATTGACAGTGAATTACCAGATCAACGATCCGGGAAAGGCTGCCAGGATGGTAGAGTACTGCAACGGTGATATCACAACTCCCATGGGCATGGTTAGAGCATCGAGAGGACATCCTGAACCGTACAATGTTACTTACTGGTGTATAGGGAATGAGCCCGATATTGCCGGACAGACTTTTCCGTTTCCACCATGGGGAGACATGACCTTTTATAGACATTTCGAGATTCCCTTTGAGGACTGGGCGGTAAACGATTCTGTTTACGCCACAGCGGATGATTTCGCTGAGCTGGCCAGTGTGTACATCGATTCCATGCGCCCGAGGTCTCCGATTCCACTTGAGATAGGAGGTCTCTCTCTCGCCGGGGATCTCTCCTGGATAGATCCTGTATTTGAGCTGAACAAAGAAAAGATGAACTGGATGGATATCCATTACTATCCCACAGGAGGATTTTCTTCAGACAGTACACTGTACCGCTACTGGCTTGCCTCACCAACCGCAGGCTCAGAGTCCAAACCTCCACTTGAGAGCTGGTATCCAATAGTGGTGGACACTGTAGAAAAGCACAGCGGCAGCTATGATATTCCTGTATGGATCATGGAATACAACATCATAGCTATTGTGGATGATCCAGTCTGGTGGAACTATCTTGATGGGCTTTTCATTGCTGATTGTATTGGCCACATGGCCAGGACTGGCGTACCTGTAGCGGCTTCTTACTCTATCGCCGAGGGTGATCCATATGAAGATAAGTTCCCCCAGTTCGGTGCTATTCGCACAGATACTCTTTCAATGCGGAGCTCAGCCTGGGCAATGAAACTTTATCGGGAGCGGTTTGGCAGCACAGTGGTGGAAGCTACATGCAATCAGGTCTGCGGAGGTTACGGTCTTGAAGTTTACGCCTCTTTATATGATGACTGGACACTTTCACTCATTGCCGTTAATAAGAATCTCGATTCGTCATACACAGCATCAATAGAGCTTTCAGGATACACGTCTGACGGAACTGCTGAAGTATGGCAGATCGTAAATGACCAGCCCATTAATGCCCCCTGGAATGGAACTTCCGGAATATCGTACGAGGGGGAGATTACCGGCAGTTCCGGAAGTTTCAGCTATACATTTCCCAAAGCCTCAATAACCTGCATCTGGATAAACCCGGATCCGCAGGGAGTATCCGGACAGAATTCCGTGCAGCCCGATGGGTTTCTAGAAGCTGCTCCAAATCCTTCCGTGGGAGCTGTTGAACTCCGGTACTCGCTTCAGCAACCTTCAGATACAAGGATCGAGATATTCAATATCACAGGCAGGCTGGTACAATCATTTGAGTGTTCTAACTCTACAGGTGAGAACTCTCATTCAGTAGTCTGGGAGCGAAGAGACAGTAATGGAATAACAGTTCCTGCCGGTATTTACCTTGTAAGATTCACAGTGACCGGTCTCGGACTTGTGGAAATGATCAAGCTGATTCTGATTTGATGCTTAAATGATTAAATCATATTGACCCTGATAATTTTGATTGTTGCATTACCAGTAAGAACAGAGGCTTCTCCCGGTAATATCATTTCAGGCAATGAATAATGAATGGATGACAAGCGGAGGAGAATCAGGTGTAATCTCTCCGGCTCATGCGCTGATAAACAATATACATTTCCTCTCATTGATGAACATAGTATACTGTATGTGTTAAGCTTCCCTAGCAGGGATTTTCAGAAAATGATAGTAAAGAGAGATTATTTCCTGATAATCCGCTGGATATCAGCTTTTGATGAAAGGACAACCATCATGTCTGGAGTATCACGAGTAATCGTCTTTCTGCTGATAATCACAGCAGCTTCCCCCGGTTCTGAAATCCTGCTATTCGAGGACTGCGAAGATACTGCCTTTGACGAGTGGTTCCTTGAGCGAAGCCTGGGTACTTCCTACTACTGGGAAGAGCTTATCTCGGAACTGACCAGGTCGGATGAAGATCCCGTAAGCGGAAATTATTGTATGACATACGACCCGTGGATAACAGGCAATCCACACGCGAATGCAGGCTTTCCTGTAACTCACGGGAACACAAGTGGATTCCTCTTCGACAACGTACAGACATCTACATACTACTTCAAGTGGAATCAGAGATGGCAGACCGATATCAACTACACCGGCACTATACAGAATAAGAATATCTATATCGGTTACGGTGAGTGGGGTGGCGACTTCGTGTTCGTACTGGCTAAAAACGGTGACGACAACTTTCACATAACCATACGAAGCAACCCTGGATATGTGATCACATACAACCGCTGGCTCACATTCTCTGGTGGAAACCTGGATGATATGGAGTGGCACACGATGGAAGTTAATATTGATCTGGGGACAACCGGTCCAACCGGAAGCTTCTTTGTCAGGGTTGATGGTATCTACCTTGCTGATTCATCCAATGTACACTTCAGAGACGAAATAAACCAGAACAACGGTGTGGCTCTCAGGACTGTGGGATGGCCTTCAAATCTCAGTGGCGGTACTCCAATCGGAAACGGAAGAACCTGGCTCGATGATATGGAAATATGGGATGGCCTGCCGGAAACAGGCATACCATCCGAACATGATAATCCACCTGCCACTGATACTGATCCTTTTGTCTGCAGAAATGGAAACGTTGTAATTTTCAACAACCTGAATCACGGCGACAATATCGGTATCTTCGATATCACCGGAAGATTGATCCATGATTTCGGCTGTATTTCAGAGGCGGTTCACCAGTGGAATGTGAGTTCCATCCCGAATGGAGTCTATTTATTCATAATCGAATCGGATGATGGCTGCTGCAGTTACTCCGGAAGCATTGCCATAACAAGATAGAAGACCGGTTAATAACCTTGACAAAGCAGCGCTACGCTCGGTAATATCATTTCAGGAAAAGAATATCGGGTCAGGATTAACCTGTTTGAAAGGACTGATAATGAAAAAGATAATGCTCTTCTCAATAACCGTGTTTATGCTATCAGTGCTTGCAACATGCGGAAGTGATTCCACAGGTCCGGAGCCTCAATCTGAGAACTGGATGCCCCTGTCGGTGGGTAACTCCTGGAACAGTACCATTGAAGGGTACAGCATAGATCCGGCAGGTCCGGACACCTTCGATCTCAGCGGCTCGGTAGAAAGGACTGTCACTGCCCTTCTGGATCATCAGGGTGGATTTCAGGTTTACGAGTTCGAGATGCTGACGGAGATGACCTTTACCAATCCCGATACGTCCTATGCGGTAGCGGAGTCACTGTATATCTATCTTCGCAATACCGGTGATGAAATGAGAGAATATCAGGATACAGTTTCTACCGACTATTTGATAATAGCACTGTTTCCACTGACTCTGAACGAAACCTGGCCGGCATCACCTGTTTCCAGTACAATCTATGAAGTCATCAGCCTTAACGGTTCAGTAACTGTCCCTGCCGGCAGCTTTGCAAATTGCGGTATTATCAGGGAAACCGATCTGAATACGCCGGATTTCCTTTGTGATCGTTACTTCCACCGGGATCTGGGGATTGTAAGAGACAGCCTTGTGCATGGAGAGCTGCAGGAGATCATCTTTGATCTGGAGTCGTTCAACGTTCTTTATGACCCTTAATAGTTCTGGTAGAAAACGTCATTCATCAGCGGGAAGATTGTTCTCACTTTTTTCGCGCGAATGGAGATAAATTATTACTCCGGCACTGATCCATGCAATTGAAACCGCAAGTATTGTCGCATATGAATAGGAACTGAATACATCATAAAGAAACCCACCCAGGGAGGGTCCGGTAATACCCGCAACTCCGTACGCGAGGAAAACCAGAGGATAAATTTTTCCCACCGCCCAGCTGCCATAAAGTGTTGCCACATGTGCGGCATATAGAACAAAACAGGCGCCGAAGCTGAATCCGATGAAGAGCGAAGCCGTCAGAAAACCTGCATACGGGAGCGGAAGCAGCAACGCCAGCATCGCGATTCCCAGAAGCCCCAGAGAGAGTGGTATAGCAATATTCTTTATTCGGTCGTAAACAACTCCCCAGACGAAACGCCCCACCATGTTGCCGATTGAAAACAGACCGATGGCAGACGCAGCCTGCGCAGAAGTGAAATTCCATGAAATCCCTATCGGTGCCAGATTCCCTATAACAAGCAACCCTCCGAACGTACCGGCGAACATCCCTATTACCAGGGATATGAAGCGCGGCTGCCTGAGCGACTTCCCGATAACTGATCCACTGTCGTCCTTCCCTTTTATCATATCCGGCGGGAGTTTGAGAAACAGCGCGCAAACGATAAGTATCGCCCCCACAACCAATCCTACTCCCAGAAATACTTGCATCACATCCGTCCCGTTACTCATCAGCCCGTTAGCGATCCTGGACAGAAGAATCGCGCCACCGCCAAATCCCATAACCGCTATACCGGTTATCAAACCTCTCCTCTTCGGGTACCATTTGATGGCAGTCGCAAGAGCGCAGACATAACCGCAGCCAATGCCAATACCGGACAGAACGCCTATACCGGCAGCAAGAATCAGGAATGATCCGTTTGATTGCGAGGATAGAATGTATCCAGCAGCGAAAAAGAGAGCTCCGATAAAAGAAACAACACGAGGTCCGTACTTTTCCTGGAATCGTCCTGCAAAGATCATTGCAACAGCAAATACAGCTATCGTGATTCCGAAGATGCTTCCCGTCTGTCCACCGGTCATACCGTAAACATTTCTTAATACGGGAGTGTAAATGCTCCATGCATACACGCCGCCAAGGCATATCTGCATGACTACAGCACTTACTATTACCTGAATACCCTTTTTCATAAAACGTCCTATCGTGAGCATCCATGATGATGCCGTGAGATTCCGAATACTACTTATTCACTCAATCTTAAAGTTTAACAGCATGTCCAGATCAACCTTATCTGAAATTCCACTTTTTCCAAGAGCGCTGACTAATGCATCAACAGGTATAACCGGATTGCGATGAAGATAGAAAAACAACGCATATAGAGCTGCGCTCCTGGCTCCCGCTATTCCATGGAAATCATGCTTGAGGACTTCAGCTCCGGTTATTGGTGTATCGATATTCTCATCAATAATGAGCAATCCATTTTTCATGCGCTCTATGACAGCTCTACAGTGTTCCAGGCCGTCTTTCGAGACAATTATCACTACATCCGGATCCTTGACCCCTGTGAAAAGGATAGGATCGGGAGACACAATTATATCGGAACTGGAAAACCCGGTACCCACTGTTACAGGATAATTTCCCTTTTTTGAAACATCAAGGCCGGATGCGATTGCTGCCTGAGCAAAAAGCTCAGTCGCTAGCTGGACACCTCCTCCGGCGGAGCCGCTCAGTATTAATGAAAAGGTATCCTTCAGTTCCGAATGGAATTCGATCTCTATTTCATTCTTTTCTTTAAACAGGGATATCGGATTATCACGGAGATGCACCTGATATCTTTTCCTGATCTGATTACTGTACAGTTTTACTTTCAAGTCGGCCTGTTCGATTATTTCAGTGAGTTTCCTGTCCGGATTGAATTTGACTCCATAACTCGGGCAGATCTCCATCACCTCCAGAAGGGAAAATCCTTCTGTTTCGAATGCCTCAGCCAGATGGCCTGAATAATCTCCCGTTCCGATGATTCTTCTGGCGTACGATGCGCCCACATTGTTGGCTTTTCTGCAAAGGTCATAACCGGAGTAAGGTTTGCCTTCAGGAGAGGTCGTTGTTTTGAATCCGCATGGAGTCAAACCGCTCGCCTGCCCTCCTGTCATGCCGTAAAGCATATTGTTGTGGATGATAACGGTCATATCGAAGTTTCTATGCGCGGCTTCGATAAGATGCTGAAGTCCGATTGTCGCGCCGCCATCTCCTATATAAACGATCACCTTTTTTGATGGATTGTTGAGCCCGAGAGTAATACCCGCTGCAAGCGCCACCGATCTGCCATGCAGGCCATGAACAGTATGGGTATGGAATTTCCTGTCAATTATTCCGTGACATCCGATATCCGTAACCAGAATAACATCCAGAGGATTCAAGCCAATCGCCTCCAGAGCCTTTTCCGTATTCCGCGCAACGAGATGATGCCCGCAACCTTTGCAGAAAGGTAATTCTGATGTTGAAAGGTATTTATCTCCCATCTCCGGTCACCTCCTCGATAATTTCCTCAGGAGTTATCATTCTGCCGATGGTATTCACGCCGGTAACTCCTTCCCTGCCGGAAACCCCGAACAGTATCTGCCGGAATTGCCCATTTTGATTTTCCTCCGCGACCACAACACGCCTGTAATTCCTGATCGTATCGATGTAAAGCGAAGGTACTGGAAACAGTGTTTTAGCAATCAAGTGAGATACACTGACTCCATTCTTCCTGAGCGTCCTCACCGCTCTCCGGGCAGCAGGAGAAGTGATGCCGAAGGATACAATTACAGTATCAGCATCTTCCTCATCGAGTTCGTGGAAGGTGAATTCAGGCAGATTCTTAAGGATTTTCCCCTGAAGACGTGTTGTATTTGCCAGGGCTTCCTTTGTGGTGTGCTGCAATATTCCATTACGATCATGCGTGGAGGCAGTCAATCTTGTCTGATGCTTTTCATTGCCAACAGGCAGAAAGCCGGGAACAAGATTGTTTCCGGGTTCGTATGGCACATACTTCCTGTCATCATCGTGATAACTATAAGAAACAGGGTCTATTTCAGAGAGAGAAGAAATGTCATAACCGCGCAGCGGCATGACCATTTCCTTTGAAGTGAGGAGGAAAACAGGTGTACGCAGTTCAACTGCTGCAGAGGCTGCAGAGGCTGATATATCCCAACAATCATCCATGCTGGAAATGCAGAAAGTCGGAACCGGATAGCCTCCGGAAATGAGACCGTTAATCAGCAGAAGATCGCCCTGCGCACCGCATGTGGCAGTGCCGGTTGAAGGGCCGAACCGCTG
Source organism: Candidatus Aegiribacteria sp. (assembly GCA_021108435.1). Taxonomy (NCBI): domain Bacteria; kingdom Pseudomonadati; genus Candidatus Aegiribacteria; species Candidatus Aegiribacteria sp. Next base: position 25,959 of record JAIOQY010000023.1, on the reverse strand, counting down.
GACCAGAGCGATTACCATCGGCAATTCCATCATGTACGCCATATTGATGGACTCGATCATTAACGCTAAACCGGGAAAGGATGTAGCGGTGACGGGAAGTTTACCTGTCGCAGAAAATCCTGCCATCCACTGGAGAGTCGTAATCTCATCCGGTGCTGCCAGTGACATGGGAAAGCGCTGAATACCGTATTGATACAATGAATTCGCGGGAGTTATAGGATATCCGATGAAAATATCCCCTCCGGCTTTTGCCAGTGCCTCAATGATAAGCATTGAGCCATTTGCAAGGATCATTTTTCTATTCTCCCATTCCGTCTATCACACCGTCTTTAATCAATTCCTGAATCGATTCATCCTCTAATTTCAAGAATTTCTTCAGAATCATTTCCGTATGCTCTCCATAATGAGGCGGAGGGAGTATTTCCTTTCCTGCCGATCCCCCTTCAGATAAAAAAACCGCAGTTCGGAGGCCTTTTAGAGATAAACCGCGTACGCTGGTAGCTTCTATGAGAAGTTCCTTTACTTCAGGTTTCTCGAAAACCTCCTCCATATTGCAGACACTGCCAGCAGGGATATTCTTCTCGTTCAGTTGATCAAGGAATTCATCCCTGAGGAGCTTCATAATGGATTTCTGCAGAATCTTCTTCAATTCCTCCCGATGCTTTACCCTCTCCGCGTTGGAAACAAATCTTATATCTGAAGCAATTTCCGGTATTCCAAGAAGCCTGCATAACTCGGCAAACTGTTTGTCCGTTCCAACAGCAAGAACTATATCCCTGCCGTCCCTGGTACTGAATATGGTTCCGTAGGGAGCTATATTCGGGTGATCAGACCCCATTCTCTGAGGAATCGTTTTCCCCACCAGCCAGTTTGAGGCCTGGTTTACAAGGGAAGCCGCTCCGGATTGAATGAGTGAAACTTCTATATACTGTCCTTCCCCGGTTCTCTCACGATGGAGAAGCGCGAGAAGAATTCCTTCCTTAACCTGATGGGCAGCCAGAACATCCATTAACGCTACAGGCATCTTGACCGGTCCGCTGTCGGATTCGCCGTTCATGTATGTGAAACCGCTTTCCGCCTGGATAATCGCATCGTAACCAGACCGATTATTGCGACTGCCGTACCCGGTGATGTAAGCGTAGATCAATCCGGGGTTAAGTCTATTGAGTGTATCATGGTCAACCCTGAGTTTCTCCGCGTCCCCTGGTTTGTAACTGGCCAGAACGATATCACTCTTTGCTATCAGACTGTGAACAATTTTCAGACCCTTCTCTGTTTGGAGATCCACCCCGATTGAGAATTTGCCCCAGTTAACGCTGGAGAAATAGGAGGAGATATCGCTGTCTGCGGATTCATCGGGAAGTTTCCATCTGCGGGTTACATCACCACCTGTTAAGCGGTTCTCAATTTTGATAACTGTTGCGCCCAGCTCTGAGAAGAAAGCGCCGACACTTGGGCCGGCTAGAACATTGGCAAGCTCAATAACTTTCAATCCGGAAAAGATGTTATCCAGTGTCATTTTTTCTCCCTGAATTTAGTCCAAAGATGGCCGACAACTATGAATAGAAGAGCAGACCCCACAGCTCCATATGTTTTGTCAATACTGAAAAAACCCAATTTACCGGCAATGATGCAGATGAATACAGCAAGAGTACCGCCGACGAATGCAAGTTTGGCGCCCAGTGGCGTAATCCAGCCCCGTGCGTAAATGCCCAGAACTATGACTATCGCTCCGATAGCTCTGATGGCGTAAGACACATAAGCCGCGTCAAGGATTGATCCTCTGAGATAAACTGCCAGAGGTATGGTAATAATATTGACCAGAAGTACCAGTTTACGGGCAGTGACAAGTATTTTCCTGTCATCCGCGGTTTTATTGATCAATCCGTGATAGATGTCTTTTGTTGCAATTGTTACTACAGCGAAATTCACAGGACCGACCGTGGAAAGAATCGCTGCAAGAATACCCGCAAGCGCCAGCCCCCCAAGGATTGGCGGAATGAACACAGATGATGTAAGCAGCTCAGGTAAAGCCATTTTAGGATCGCATGAAGTGGTATCGAAAAAGAGACCTGTTCTGGCGATCAGCCCAAGGATCCCGACCATAATACCAAATGGAGCGATAATAAGGCTGGATGCAATGGCAGCCCGCCTGGCTGTAAGGGGATTCCGCGCGGCAAAGATAGGCTGAATGCTGGCCTGTCCGGCCATTCCCCCAAGTATACCTCCAAGCAGCAGGCTGAAAGCATAACTGATATTCGCGCTGAAAGGATTGTAAAGATTAGCGGGGGAACCTGATGCGACTAGACTGCTCTGCAGGGTCGCGAATCCGCCAACCTTTTCAAGTCCGATTATCAACGCAATGCCGATCCCTGCGAACATGGTCACTACATGAATGATCCCGGTTACCGCAAGGGCGTGCATGCCACCTAAATACGTATACAATGTTATGATAACGGATGAAATAAGTATTGAGGTAAGCCAGCTGATGCCGAAAAGAGGAGCAATCACACTTGAGCAGGTTTGAAGTTGTACATAAGCCAGGGTTATATAGGCAATAAGGAATGAGATGGCGGAGACAGTCCGCACTTTCGGGCCAAAGAGATTTTCAAGCATCTCGCTGACCGTATGAACATTTTCCTTTCTGTATCGGGAAGCAACTGTAAAACCGATGATAACCATGCCAATCGCAGTCGCCATATTGTACAGTACAGGCTGCAAAGTGCCTGTGGTAAATGCTTTTTCACTGACCCCGATTGTGCTCATGCCGCCCAGCCACTCCGCGGCCACTACAACAGCACACACAACTACCCCAAGATTCCTGCCGGCAATAAGGAAATCAGATGCAGAGCGGCTGGCAAATCGTCTGGTAAACAGAGATACCAGTATGACAAAAGCAAAATACGCGACAATTACAGCGATATATGTGCTCATGTATTCTGCTCCTCTTTTTCCTGCTTGCCTTTCTCACGCTGTTCTTAATCGATCTTTTCTGATCAATCTCTTCAGTCTGAAAGGCAAGGGCTGTGGTTGCAGCCTGCAGATTTTTTCCAGTTCTGCCTATCTAATTTCTTTGACTCATCAAGAGCCTGATGCCAATGAGTATTTCTATCAGACTTATTCGTTCCTGATTCAAAATTAGATGAGTTTCTGAAAAACATAGGAATATGGTCAAGTTATAACCAAATTAAGTCTTATTGCAAGGATATGGTTATGTCTCACTTATTTGAATGAGATATCTCATTGTCTACCATTCTGATATAATTTACCTGCAACGGCGGGAATCCATTCAGTCAGATAGCATTTAATCAGTCTTGTGAAACGCAGGGCCTCTCGAGATCGGAGTCGGATACCGCAGGACCACCCAGTAGGTAGATATGATAAATGTCACAATCGTGGTGACCTGTATCGCCATGGCTCCTTTATCTGAAAGAACGCCTGCTGATAAAGCTGAGAACGCCACTAAAAGAGAGAACTCGCTTGATTGTCCCAATCGAACACCCAGTTCTTTGCGTAGATCTGATGATTCACCGGTGCTTCGGAATGCCAGACGGAAAACAGCGACCTTCAGCGGCACCAGAATCACACCGAAGGCGATTGCGGACAAAAGGAGGAAGGAGTCGAGACGCAAATCCAATTTAGCTCCCACAGCAAAGAAAAACAGGATTAAAAAGAACTCTCGAAGTGGTTTCAGATGTTCGGCAATTGCTATTGCAATCTTGCAGGATGCAATAGAGAGCCCTGCTACGAAAGCTCCAAGCTCGTAAGAGAGACCAAGAATATGAGCAGTTTCCGCCCACAGGAGACACCACGCCAGTGTTGCAAGGAAAGTATACTCCTGGATTACATCGAACTTCCTGAGTAAAGGTATCATTACGAACCGCACACCAAGGAAAGCAAATGTGCCGAGGATTACAAATTTTCCCGCAAGAAAAGCAAAGGTTACAAGTACATGATTACTCTTTTCTCCTGTAATAAACAGTATGACAAGAATGGCCAACATATCCTGAAGCAGAAGGACACTGGTCATAACCTCGCCTGTCCGTTTGTGATGGAGTGTAGTCAGGGGGATCAGTTTCAACCCGATAACCGTACTTGAGAACATCATGGCTGCTCCGAAAATGATGGAACTCTGTATATCAAATCCGAGCAGCAATGCAAAAAGAAGGGACAGGCCTGCGAACAGCACTGACGTAACAAACGTAAGAAGTGAAGTCTTTCGGAATAGTTTGATCAGCTTAACCGGCTGCAGGTTAAGGCCAATAAGAAAGAGCAGGAGTATAACACCGATGTGAGAAATCTGTTCAATATGATCTGTTCTGCTGATAAGAGCGAATCCGCTTGGTCCTACTATTATACCGAGTGTGATATAGGCTACGATAATCGGCTGTTTTGCGTAAAGAAACAGCGTTCCGAGTATGGCTGCACCAACAGCTATTACGCTTAATTCGAATACAATACTTTCAAGATTCATGTTCTTATCATATTAAAATTATTTCGTAGTAGAATTCTCATGAATAGATCGTCCATTTACCGTTATGGCCGGAACTCGCTCGAATAAGATGCTCTCGCGATGATTACATTCCTGTTTTTCAATTGTGACCAGCAGTCATCGTCATCCTGTCAAACAGTAGATATTCATCATTCGGATTGCCAGTTTTTCCATGCGATACTGCAGAAATAGAAAATCAAAATCGCTTGAATCCATGGAAATACAGGATACCACCAGATTCCATTCTGATCAGGATGAGCAAGAATGATATGGACAAAAACAGGTTGAAAAATCATGAATGCACCATCCAGCATACCCAGAATCAATCCCCATTTGTTTCTTAGAAAGAGCAGTATTATGCCAATAACAAGTAACCCCGCGAATATCGGAACTACTACCGTTCCCGGTCCTCCTATTTTTATCGCACCTGGTATCTCACGGACGATTTTATGAACAAGCTGTATCAGCATTACTGCTATTGCAGCTTGAATATATATTGAAGGTAATGCTTTATCTTCTTTATTCATCTTCTTTCTTCTTCCTGGTTAATTTCTAACGATCAGGATAACTCACAATGAAAATCGCGCCTTTCCATCGTCAAATCAATCCTTTGGTCGAGCAAATCGCATTCTACTCGATCTTGAAGAGATGCACATCCTGTTGAGGGAAAGGTATGGAAATGCCTTCCGCATCAAAACGTTTCTTAATGCTTTCCTGCGTGGCGAAGAATACATCCCAGTAATTCTCAGTTTTGACCCAGGGGCGCACTGCAAAGTTTACGCTGCTGTCAGCTAATTCCAGAACTCCTATTGTCGGGGCTGGATCCTTCAGAATTCTGTCATCGGCTGACAGGATGTCTTCCAGAACGCCTCTGACCTTGTCGAGATCGTCACCGTAGCCCACACCTGCAACAATATCCACGCGCCGACAATCATTAGCAGTGTAATTAACGATATTATTGCTCGTCATTTTTGCATTCGGTACTATTATCATCTTGTTGTCGGGGGATTTCATTACCGTGGTAAAGATTCCGATTTCCTCGACCGAGCCGGAAACACCTCCGCCCTCGATAAAATCACCAACCTTGAAAGGCTTGAAGATGATCATCAGCACACCCGCCGCAAAATTCGCCAATGATCCCTGCAGCGCTAAACCAATGGCTAAACCTGCCGCACCGATAATGGCTACAAAAGAGGTCGTCTGTATACCCAGTTGACCAAGTGCCGCAATGATGACAAACGCTAATAGCGTTACATATCCAAGGCTTGTCGTAAATGAAACAAGCGTCTCGTCAACTTTGCTTTTCAGCATAATCTTCCGAAGAAGCTTCCTGACCCCCAATGCGACCAGACGGCCCACAATAACTATAAGCACTGCGGCAACAATCTTCAGACCGTAGGTTGTCCCGAATTCCTGGAGTTTCGCGAGAATATTCTCCATACCTGTGATTCCTTTCACTCTGTGTTTCTACCTGTTCCTGTAAATCAATTAACAATTATTATACAATTGTCTTTATTATACAATTGTTAAATGCTGGAGTTGAACAGTCGGACATTCCCGAACACAGAATTTTGCCATAGATACATCACTATTGATTTGAGCTGTAATCCAGATCCGACAGTGTAAATGGTTAGGAATGCAGTTATTGGATTTCCACATGCCGATTAATCCAATCCAGAATATCACTTAACACTATTTCATAATCCAGATCGTTGTGCAGCTCATGATAACCGGACGGATAACTAATAAACTCTTTATCGCAACCTCGAATTCGATCAAAGAACTTCTTTGCGCCTTCAGCAGAATTAAGTCGATCAGCTTCACCGTGAATCATAAGTAAGGGAATACTGATATTCTCTCCATGCATCTTTACCGATTTCACCGTAGACAGGAATTCTGTTCCCCATCGAGCGCTTACTTTGCCATGGACAAGCGGGTCATTTCGATAAGATTCTACTACAGATGGGATCCGGGAAATCGCATCCTCGTCCAGACCAAGATCTATCGTAAATCTCGGATGAATACGGGATAGAATTCGAGCCAGTGTAACCTTATAAGGTTTAGCTACACCTTCCGGCTCGATGGGCGCTCCTGAGATAATCGCTCCTGCTAATTGTTCGTTTTCTGAAAGAATAAAATCCAGGACTATTAATGCCCCCATACTATGGCCCATCAGTAAGATGGGATGCCCTGACTGTTGTGCTTTAACTTCATTGAGAAAATTCAGCAGGTCAATGCGATATTCAACCCACGAGTTTATGTGACCGCTCTGACCAGGGGAATTCCCATGACCTCTGAGGTCATTCGCGTATACACAGATCTGATTAGAGACCATATGGCTGATAATGTTCATGTATCGACCACTATGCTCTCCAACTCCATGAACAATTACTAATACAGCACGAGGCTGAACCTCTGGCAACCAGCGCTGAGAGTAAAGAGATATGCCATTCATCCCTTCAAAATCAAACTCACAATGCTGCATATATGCCCCCTGATACGATTGTACCCTTGATGCCACAGCAAGAGACACGTTGAATTGGTATCCTGAATATTAATTTATGAGGAGAATGAACAGCTCTTATCTGATGAAAAATAATTTCATTATCATGCATAGAATAGCCTCAAATCCTTATGGAAATATAACACCAGCATCAGCAATCTAAGACGATGCCAAAGTCCATTTGTGGATCTGACAAAATAAATAGTGCCTGTCATTACTAAATTGGAACGGGTTACGAGACAAATATGAATGAGCAGTCCGAAGTTCCCGCGTATCCCAATAATTGTAATCCCATTAAGAAATTATATTAACCACCAACCGGAAAACTAATTCCAGCAAATATCTGAATACCTTTGTTTTTAACATCATCGTCCGGTGCATCCGGATCATCAACTATGTTTGTCAAACCAAGAGCATAACGAGCGTCTACGAAAATGGAGTTAGTACCCATCGGTAGACTCACACCGGCACCAAATCCCAGGCTGAAATCAATATTACTGGTCTCATCCTTTATATCTGTCTCCTCCGAAACTCCGCTAACGATGACTTCCGTCTTCGCTTCCAGGAGGAAGCCAATGCTTGGACCAGCCATGATATAAGGATTAATATTATCGCCACTAAAAGAATACTTGAACATCATGGGAACTTCGAAGTAAGATAGCTTAACAATAAATTGATCATCATACCCATCTATCACTATATCAGCACCTTTTTGCAAATACATCGGCTCCAGGCGTAATGCAATGTTCTCACTTATGCTATAATCCAGAATACCACCAAAACCGAAAACGGTCCGACTGGCAAATTCAGCATCACCCATATCGCCTTCATCCATATCGAGGTTTGCAATATTCAGACCGCCCAAAACACCAAGACTTATCTGAGCACTGGCTGGCAAAACAGCGATAACTGCTAATATTACCACCAGAATTATTTTCATGTTTTTCATGATACCTCCCCGGTTTGTGATTAGTGTTCCTGACACATTAAATTAGGATCCTTAATAACTACTATTTTACTATAGTATAGCAATAAGAAATCACTAACCTAACAATATTCAAGTAACTGTCACATATCTCATTACTTAGATATGTGATTCATTATCATTAATACTATTGATAAGATTAGTACTTCGTCAAGCCATCGCAATTAACAGGGGGAGTGAAATGGAGCGGGCTACGAGATGCATGTGAATGAACATGCCGAAGTCCCCGCTCCAAGTAAAGAAGGCGAACAACGAGAATTTCGCTATCCTAAATTAAATGAAGCTAGCGGAGCGGGAAATCAGCACCGACACCCTGCCAGAAACATGCAAGGAGCGCCATCCCCGCGTAAGGCTAACCAAAAAGAGCAACCAGATATTATTCCAGCTGCTCTTTTTGAAACATGGAGCGGGAAACGGGACTTGAACCCGCGACAGCTACCTTGGCAAGGTAGGGCTCTACCAACTGAGCTATTCCCGCTCGGTAATGTTTAGTTCATGTTCGAGCGGGGATCGAACTAGTCGATAGCCCGCCCAATGTTTTTAGTTCATGTTCGAGCGGGGATCGAACTAGTCGATAGCCCGCCCAATGTTTTTAGTTCATGTTCGAGCGGGGATCGAACCAGTCGATAGCCCGCCCAATGTTTATTTCTGATGTACTAAAACTCTGTTTTTCTTTCACAGAACGGATGGATATATCACCCTGATTCCGCTTTTTGTCAAGGTCAGGGCTCTCTTGTTGTTACCCAGGCATCCGTGAATCCCATATCCACCAGAACACGCGAATAATCAATAGCATCCTCTCGTGCAGGGAAAGCACCAACCCTGACTTTCCAGTATCTTCCCGAATGGTCCACAAATACGGGAAGTGTAATATCTGCGGAAATTGATTCAGCAAGTCGCTCAGCAGTTTCCTGACTTGCGGCAGCTGAGACCTGCACAGTAAAATGCGTACCGGACAGGATTTCAAATTCTCGCTCATCGTACGTTTCCTGTGGAACAGACACTCCTATAACACCTGGAAAATCCGTGAAAGGATCTCCTGTGTATCCGGGAGGATCAGAATATGGATTAATATCTTCAGTTTCCTCAATCTCATCCGTTTCAGCAGAGATCGTTGTACTACCGCAGCCAAGCATGGTCAGCAGAATCAGAAAAATGAATAATTCAGCTGTTCTTATCATCTTCAGCCTCCTCTGTATCAATGAAGATATTCAGCATTGGAAGCATCAGCTCATGATGCCCTGTCAGTACTATAGGCGTTCCTCCCAGAGCTTTTACCGGTCTGAATACAACATTGTTAACCGGTCTGTACTGGCTGATCATATCAAAACTGGCCGCTGTGAAATTACTGATGCTGTACCCCAGGTTGATTGCAGATGTAAGAAGCTTCAGAAATACTTCAGGCATTATCACCGCGGAACCCGCATTGATAACTACACCATCTGAAAGAGATGTGATTCTCTCTCCGAGAAGATCAAAATCCCTTTCTGCCGCAGCACCGAGTTTCTGCCAGCTGAGTAATGAATATGGATGCACGATGTCTCCTCCAAGAGCAGGATGCACCGTAACTGGAATTCCGGCTCTGCATGCAGTGGCCAGAGGACTCACTGCTACATCACCGCCAAACCTGAGGATTTCTCTTCCAAGAGCTTCTCCCAGTCCAATTGATTGTTTATCCGCAAGTTCAAGCGCGGAAGAATATATCTCAGCAGTTTCCTTCCACATGCCGAAACTGCCATCGGATATTCCCGCTTCAACATCTTCTGAAGTCTTTCCGAAGAGAGCCATTTCGATATCGTGAATAGTACCAGCTCCATTTGTAGCAAGACAGTTGATTCGGCCTTCCTGCAGCCATTCTACCAGCAGTGGACCCAGACCGCATTTAATTACGTGCCCGCCGTACATGAATATCCTTGCAGCCCCGGCCTCTCTTGCCTTCAGTATCGCAGAAGCAAGCGTCTTCATTTCGCGAACCGCCAGAACATCTGGAAGTGCTTTTATGAAATCCCCCACCCGCATCTGACTACCGGTCAATTCGCCGATAAGGAGTTCCGTGTTTACTTTACTTGTTCTTTCCTTCAAGGATTTCATCCTGAGTTTTTTTCTATTGAATTCAGCGCTCAACTGTACTTCACCTCCAGCAGTGTAAGTCCCTTAGCGGGAAGAGATTCTCCGGCTCTGTTTCGATCTTCGCTTTCAAGAAGTTCAGCAATAAGCTCAGGAGAGTCTGAACCGGAACCAATTCGAACAAGAGTTCCAGCCCAGATTCTGACCACGCCTCTTAGAAACCTGTTAGCCTTTATAAGAAAAGTCCACCCTGACTGGTCTTCTGTAACCTGCGCATCGATAACTTTCACCATCCAGTTCGAATTAGAGCTGCCTTCCTTTGCCATGGCTTTCCAGCTGTTCTCTCCTATCGACAGCGTTGCCGCCTTCCTCATAACATGAATATCAAGTGTATTGCATCCTCTAAGAATATAGCTGTATCTTGATGTCAGTGGATGTTTCTCTTTCGAGATTCGATATCTGTAAAGTCTTGAAACAGCATCGAACCTGGCGTGGAACGAGCCTTCAACTCTTGAAAGAGAAGTTACAGCCACATCTGCAGCAAGCATTGAGGGTAATCCATTTTCTATTCTATCAAGCTCACCTGCTCTGATATCCGCATGAGCAATCTGACCGAGCGCATGTACTCCGGCATCCGTTCTTCCTGACCCAGTGATTCTGATCTTTCTTTCACAAAGATTTTCAAGAACAGATTCAATCTCACCCTGTACGCTTCTTGCGCCTGGTTGTAATTGCCATCCGTGGAATTTTGTACCATCATACTCGATTTTCATCATGATTCTGAATATAGCCATGCCTACAGTATCCCTGAGATGCCGGCGAGAAACAGTGACCAGGCACAGCAGGCCGTTATAACCGGAACTGGATGCGGTTCCTCAACTGAGACATTCTCAATCGGTTCAATTTCATATACGGATGACAGGGCAATCGTAAAGGATTCGCTGATACTGATTCCTTTTTTTCTGCTCATCCTGAAAACATCTCTGACCTTATGGGAAAAAGGCCCCGCAAGTGAAATCACCATTGAAAGAGTCTCCAGCAATCCACCCAATTTCATACGATGGGATGCTGAATGAAGCATCCTTGAGGCTCTCGAAGAGCCCAGTGAACCTGACATGAATACGCCTGTTGCAACCGCGATTGTCCATCTAAGCGACCTCTCAGCCAGCAAAGGGTTATCGGAGAGCAATCCCCATATCATCGATAAAGCCGGAGCAGTAATGAAAAACAGTAATTTTATTCTGCCCTTACCGGTTTTTCCGGTAAGACATAGAACAGGGAAAATCAGATATACCGGAAGAATCTCTATATTCACCATGAATGCTGATGCAGGACCTGCAATAAGACCCGCAAAAAGCAGGAGTGAATACGCTGAATCAGTCATCCATGTCCCTCTCAAGTCTTCTCATTACCAGCCTGAATTCCAATGGAGGAGCCTCATTGAACTCCAGCTCAGCACCTGTTACCGGATGAATAAAACCCAGTGTTTCAGCGTGAAGCATCTGGTGACCGGCAAGCCGCAGAACATCATCCACCAGATCTCTATTGCGAGCTGTTGAGGCTATTCCTTTCGGATTGCTTCCACCATACTTCGAATCTGCAATTAAAGGACATCCCTTTTCAGAAGACATATGAACTCTTATCTGGTGCGTTCTTCCGGTTTCAAGTCTGCATTCGACCATACTTGAGAATCTGAATTTTCGAAGAATCCTGTAATTGGTTACCGCTCTCTTTCCGGCTTGGACAACTCCCATTCTCTGTCGATTATTCAGGTCACGACCGACAGGCGCATCGATTCTGCCTTCATCAGGTTCTGGAATATGCCAGGCAAGAGCTATGTAACGTCGCTTGACTGTCCTTGAAGAGAGCTGGAGTGACAGCCCTCTGTGTGTGATGTTATCCTTGGCAACCATCATCAAACCGGTTGTATCCTTATCCAGCCTGTGCACGATACCCGGACGCAACTCCCCGGAAATACCCGAGAGATTATCGCAATGCGAAAGCAGCGCATTAACAAGAGTACCGCTCCTGCAGGTGCCTGATGGATGAATCACAAGTCCGGTCTGTTTGTTGATTACCAGAAGATGTTCATCTTCAAAGACTATATCAAGATCAATCGACTCCGGAGACAGATCTATTGGCACCGGGTCAGGAACCTCAAGAACGATCACCTGCCCTGTTTTTACACTGAAAGAAGGTTTTGTAACAGGGGAATCATCAATAGAAACATGCCCGTTGGAGATCAGAGTATTGATATAGCTTCTGCTCTGATCAATATCATCCTGAATGACCAGATACGAATCGAGTCTTAGTCCGTGCTCTCCATGCTCGACTTCGCTGCGAAAATATTCCAAGGCCGATTATCTGATTCGTTTGATCAGGTGCAGCCCGAATCGTGTCTCCACGATTCCGGACATCTCTCCCGGTTCAAGAACAAAAGCAGCATTTTCAAATTCCTCTATCATCGCTCCCCGGGCAAATTCGGGAAGCATTCCGCTATCCTGCGCAGTGGTGCATTCCGAATACTGATATGCCATATCCTCAAAAGTCACATCTCCTGCGAGTATATCAGCCTGAATCCGTTCAGCCAGCACCTGTGCCCCTTCCCGTGTACGAAGAACTCCGCTCGTACTTGTACTATCCCAGCTTAGCAGGATATGCCTTGCGCATATGAAGTCAGGCTGATGGATATCTGATTCTATCCCGGACAGGGAATCAGTTAGAACGATATCTTCTGAATCAGCGATAATCTCTTCACGATATTCTTCTGAAGAACCGCATGAAATCATCAACATGCAAAAACCTGAAACAGCCATAATCAGTGCAATAATTCTTTTCATGAATCAACCTCCGGTAAGTTATAAGTCAGCGTAAATATGATAAGGAGTCGTCGCTTCGTCCCGTCGATAAATAATGCCTGTTGACATTGGAATATTTGGTCATATCCATACAATGTATATAACATGGTGTATTCACTGTGAATCATTCAGGTTCCAGAAAGGAGTCAATGCATGGAGAAACAGAAATACTTCTCAGATCGGGCATTGAGTATGAAGAGATCGGTTATCAGAGAGCTTCTGAAATTGACTGCCAAACCAGGCATAATTTCATTTGCCGGAGGACTTCCAGCCCCTGTGACCTTCCCTGTAGACCATGTCAGAAGCGCTATCGACAAGGTCATTGAAGAGGAAGCTCACACTGCATTGCAATATGGTCCTACTGAAGGTGACAAAAGACTTCGCGAGGATCTGACAGAAATCATGAAAAGGGAAGGCATCAATACAACTCCGGATCACATACTGGTTACTACAGCTTCCCAGCAGGGACTTGATCTGGTTGCCAAAATTTTCCTTAATCCCGGCGATACCTGTATCACCGGTTCTCCAACGTATCTTGGAGGCTTACAGGCATTCAAGAGTTATCAGGGTGTTCCGGTCGGAGTAGAACTTGATGAGCATGGTATGATCCCTGAGCTCCTCGAAGAAACTCTTGCCAGGCTTGAAGCTGAAGGGCGCAGGCCAAGGTTCATATATATAATTCCGGATTTTCAGAATCCTGCAGGTGTTACAATCCCTGAAGACAGAAGAAGAAGGATCATCGAAATTGCGAAGAAGGGTGAATACCTGATAGTGGAAGATACACCCTACAGGCAGCTCAGATACAGCGGAGAACATCAGGCTACATTCCAGTCCATTGCTCCGGACATGGTTCTCTCTCTTTACACGTTCTCCAAGCTGCTTCTTCCGGGATTCCGTCTTGGATGGGCCTGCGGCCCTCACTGGGTCGTAGATAAAATGGTTATGGCCAAACAGGCTGTTGATCTATGTACCCCCCCCTTCAATCAGGCTATTACCCATGCAATGCTTCAGGCAGGTGTTCTCGAGACAGGATTGAAGAATACGATAAAGGTGTATGACAGACGCCGGAAGCTGATGCTTGATTGTCTCGAAAAGGAATTCTCGGACATGCCTGATGTCAGCTGGACAAAACCCGAGGGTGGATTGTTCCTCTGGCTCACTCTTCCGGATGGAAAGAACGCGGACGATCTCTTCCAGAAGGCTGTTGACGAGCAAATAGCATACGTTCCAGGCAGCGCTTTCTTCCCTGATAATGATAATTATCAGAGCATGCGGCTCAATTTCAGCTTTGCGAATGAAGAACAGATCGTGGAAGGTGTTAGACGTCTTGCACAGGTGGTAAGAGAGAACATCTGACAAAAGCAGGTAACATACACTGATATAGCAGGAGGCGGGGATAAACCCCGCCTCCTTTATGCACTAGATAAACTGAACTATTTTAGAAGTCAGCTTTGATCTCGCCCCAGGTTGAATTCTCGAGACTTCCCGGAACCCAGTCAATATCCAGCTTGTACAGCATGTCCTGCTGAGGATAGACCCAGAGATATGTTCCATCCCAGTCTAATCCACCGTTAGTGCTGCCGCCATTTTCAGTGAAGTAACATGACCATAAAGGAGTCAGGTTAACACTGCCATCTGCATTTATATAGTAGATGAAGATATTGTCAGCATCTTCAATATTGGAGCAGACGAAAAGGTAATCGCCATGTACAGCAAGTCCATAAATGCTGTAAGGCATTGCTTCTATTGTCCAGGTTACTTCGGTTTCAGAGCCAGTGTAGGAACCCCAGGCAATCTCGCCTGACTTCGAACAGTAAAGCATATCATGCCCGGCACCCATTCCAAATACATTATCCCAGGCACCAGGACCTTCAATATCCTTAACATAGATCCCATCAGCACTGAAGACACCGACCTTGCTTTCAATCCAATCGCCGATGAGGAACTGGTTACCGCCAGTATATTCACAGTAGGCCATGTCATCGCAGTCAATACCGTTTGTTATTTCCCAACCGTCACCTGTGGGATCGCCGTTTGTCATGTCGAACTCGTAGGTGAATGCAACACCGTAGTCGTCGATCCAGATGCTGTTGGCCACATCATCCTTAACAGCAACGCCAAAACCAACGAGATCAACCTGATAGGATTCAAGAAGTGTATAAGTTCCTTTAACCAAGGCGGATTCACTAGAGCTTGGTCCGTCATTTGTTCTTACATTGGCAGAGACAGCAAAGGCAAGACAAAGCAACAGGAATGCTACTTTCTTCATTTTTTCCTCCTTTTTTTTCGTTAAGTACCCACTAACCAATCTAGATATATTCTACTACAGAAGTTTTGTCAAATTACATTCGGCTGGAATTACTGTTCCTGATGCACCGTAAGATCGTTTCCTGCATGGAATTGCTGTCTTCTACTTCAGTTCAATATTCCCCGCACCTGAAACAGTTTTATTTACTGTTTCCGGGTTACCGTAACAGATTACATTGCCGACACCAGTGATCGTGACCGAAATTTCTTCTGAAGCGTATACTGTACTCTTTGCGGCACCGCTCAATATCAAGTTGATAACCTCACATGGAAAATCCTTCGCGCTCAATATAACAGCACCCGCCAGCTTCATTACCGCTTTAACAGAGTTACCTGACAGACTGATTTCGGAAGCTCCGGAGGCTTTAAGTACAAATTTTTCATTATCAATAAGGGTCACAGCAGCTTTTACCGCGCCGGTTATTTTCAGGAGATCCAGAGTCCTTGCGGATACTCTGACCTCAAGCCCGGTTTTGGGTTTGACCTGTCTTGTTGTTCGAATGGAAAGGACTTCATTCAGTACTTTGATTTCCACGTATTCAAGCAGATTGTCATCACCGATAACAGTAACACTCTCAGCCTGACCGCAGACAATATTGACCCTGAGAGCTCCTGATGCTTTAATTTTGTTGAATGGTGAAATATCTTTTTCCCGGATTCCCTCAACCCCGCTGCCTTTCTTCGATGAACCTGAAGTAATGCCAAAAAGAATTAGAAAAGGAAAGAAGATAATAAGAGCTATCACAATGAATGCGATAATAAGAAGCACAGCAGTCAGTACAATGCCTGCAAGTGGAAGAACAACAAGAAGTATCAGCGCAGTCAATCCAACTGCAAAAACAATCGCGAATACACCTGTCAGAATCTGCAGAAATGGATTCTCAATACTCCTGTTAAATATCGTTACTTTCATCCGGATACCCTGCCTTCCCTCAGTTTGAATCAGGAGTTTTCATCTAACCAAATACGATGAATTATCATAATAGATTTTTTGAAAGGGATGTATTCGGGAACGCGCTAAAGACATTTTTTTTGGGACACCAGAGAGTCAGGCTTTTTGGGGGACACACAGCACGCACCAGAGGCTAGTTTTTGGGGGACACACAGCAGAGCCTGTATGTCCCCGTTGGATTACTCGGTTCTTAGGATCAGGTGATAGCCGAAAGGTGTTTCGATTATTTCTGACATTTCTCCGGGTTCAATGCCGAATGCAGCTTCCTCGAATGCGGGATCCATTACGTTTCTGCTGAAGGGGCCGAGATCACCGCCAACCTGAGAAGACGGGCAGTCGGAATACTCTCCGGCAGCTTCTTCGAATGTAATTTCATTCTCAGATAGATCGTCCCTGATGTTCCCTATCAGTTCAAGAGCTTCTTCCTGGGTTCTGGTGGCACTGCTTCTTATCGCACCTTCATAAGCTATCAGTATATGGCTTGCCTGAACTGTCTCCTCCCTGAGTACGATATGGAATCCGTACGGTGTTTCAAAAACCTGAGAGACCTCGCCGGGTTCAAGAGCGAATGCCACTTCTTCGAATTCCGGAACCATGGCTCCCCTTGGGAATGCTCCAAGTGAACCACCTCGCTGTGAAGACGGACAGGAGGAATTATTTGCAGCAGCATCCCCAAAAGTAATAAGCCCTCCAGAAATGCTGTCAGATATAGTCTCAAGTTCAGCTCTGGCTTCTTCCCTGTCCATGGCGTCTGCAGGTGCATTCTGCGCGCCCTGGAAAGGAATGAGTATGTGGCTTGCATAGATCATTTCAGGCTGTTCTGCTGGTATTTCTTCTACCGTTTCTACTGGTTCTGTCATCTCAGCAGCTGTTTCATCTGAAGTTTCGCCGCACGAAGCGGTCAGCATCATAATTATTATGAACGGGTATAGCAGCATTCCTTTTCTCATAGTATCCTCCGTTAATTTCAGTCGGTAAGCCAGAGTGTTTCTCTGGCGATCATGAGTTCTTCGTTTGTGGGAATGACCAGGATCTTCACTCTGCTTCCGTTCGCGGTGATATCACGCTGCTCACCCTTGAAATCGTTCTTTTCAGGATCCATTCGAGCACCGAGAACCTCAAGATTCATGCAGATTCTCTCACGCATATGGGGACCATTCTCCCCTACTCCAGCAGTAAACACGATAGCATCCAGTGCGCCCATAGTAACCGCGTAAGCTCCGATGTACTTCCTTACGCTGGAAGCAAAGAGTTCAAGTGCAAGTTCTGCTCTTTCATTTCCATTCTCTGCTGCGTCCTCTACATCACGCTGGTCGCTCGATATACCTGATATCCCCAGAACTCCACTCTTCTTATAAACCATATCCTTCAGTTCAGATATGGAAACATCGTGATTCTGAACAAGATCGATTAAAACTGCGGAATCAACATCTCCTGATCTGGTTCCCATCATTACACCGCACGCGGTTCCGTAACCAAGGCTTGTATCCAGGCTTTTGCCATGCTTCACAGCGGTGAGACTGCTGCCATTGCCGAGGTGACAGGTCACGATACAGAGATCTTCAATCGGTCTTCCGATCATCTTCGCGGCTCTATTGGCAACATACTGGTGACTCGGACCGTGAAAACCGAACCTTCTCATACGATTCTCTTCGAATACACTGTATGGAAGAGGATATATGTACGAGACAGGAGGCATAGTCTGATGAAATGCAGTATCAAATACAGCAACATTCGGTATATCCGGAAGAGTTTCCATGGCAGCTCTGATTCCCTGAAGGTTTGGAGGATTATGAAGAGGCGCCATTATACTGCACTCCTCAATACCCCTGACAACCTCATCGTTTATCAGTACAGAGGAGGTGAACCGCTCTCCGCCATGCACTACTCTGTGGCCGATAGCACCGATCTCTTCGAGAGATTTGATTGCACCGTAATCCTCATGTGTAAGGGCATCAAGAACGAATGCAAGACCTGTTCTGTGGTCCGGAACGGGTTCCTCGATGACAATCTTCTTATCATTCGTCTTGTACTTGATTCGCCCCTCAGCAAGCCCTATCCTCTCTATAAGTCCCTCTGCCAGCAGAGATTCCGTTTCCATCTCCAGAAGTTTGAATTTAATGGATGAGCTTCCACTGTTGACTACAAGTATCTTCACGCAGACCTCCACATATTTCTTACATGAATAAGGTTAATGTAATCAGGTACAAAGTAAATAACGCCCTGGGAAATTGTAAGCCGGAAAATAACGATTTCGCAGGTCTAAATCAAGCGCTTTCAACTTCCTCTCTGTTTATCTCCACCTGAAGATACGCAAGCAGGTACATCCAGAGTATTGTGTAGCGGTAACTGGTCATTGGTGAGGCAAATCCCGATGCGAACAGAAGCATGATCAGCGCGCAGAAAATCCCCAGAGCTGTTCCCGCTCTTCTACTGTCAGCTGTTCTGATAAATAGCTTTGCTGCTCTGATAACCGCATTCAGGAATAATGAAAGAAGTACAATCAAACCGGTAATACCCATATCAAGCGCTGTTTGAAAGTAAGAACTGTCTACAGAGAACAGAGTCCTTACACCTCCTAGTTCAGGTTTGAAATAGGTAATCGTCGAGCCGAAACCTCTACCCATCAACATGTACGATCCGCTGATTCTTTCTATTACAGCACCCCAGGAAATCAGTCTTGAAAGGACTGAAACGTCAGTCAGATAATTACCGGATTCATTACCGGTTCGCTGGGCTATATCAGCTGCTGACAGAATCCCCATCGCGGACACAGAAAACACGACAAGAATTACGAAACCGGCCAGTACCGTGAGTGAGACTATCATCCGCCTGCCTAGAGTAACATTATCTCTCTTTCTGAACAGATTGAGAATCCATGCCGAAGCAAGAGCGAGAAGCACTCCACCCCATAGTCCTCTTGTCTGAGAAAGAATAAGAGCTCCACCCATGAAAAACATCGAAGGCAGAATTAGAATAATCGGAGGACGGGTCTTCCATGTTTTCCAGAGTTTACCCGCGAAAAGCAACAGTACCGCTCCAAATGCATTCGGTTGTCTTGTTCCGATTCTGAGACCCGTTTCGTCTCGAAAGTATACTCCCTCACCTGAACCGAAAATTCCTTTGATCACAAAGATAAGCCCGCCAATAGTAGCTGATGTCAGAACCACCCGCCAGGTTAATTCCCTGGATTTATCATCAGATAATACCCACAATAATGGAAAGTAGAGGAAATATGCTCCAAAGGATTTAATCTGAATACCTATGAATTCAGGTGTGTTACCGGCAGAAAACCCTCTGAATACGGCAACTGCAACAAGAAATACGAATATGGAGATAAGGTAGCCCTGTGTCCCGATCTTTATTCCCCTCATGGATCTGTCAGGAAGAGAAATGACCCATAGCCATAGGAGCCAGATAGAAAGAAGATCATCTATCCTGAAGGATATAAATCCAAGGTACAGCTGAGCGGTGCTGAGCTGCGTGATCGTTAAAATGATCTGAAGTCCTACAGTGATTGAGAGAACTCTGATTGGTGACCCCGCAAGGAGAAACAGGATACCGGGAACAACGAGTATCGCAATTCCAATAAGAGACTTGCCGCAAATCATCGAAGTGATCATAACAGAACCAATGATGATCAATCCCAGAACAGTTATTCGGGAAGTCAATTTCTGCGTATCTGCTCCTGACAGTTCCATGGATCCGGGGATATTCAATTCACTATCTCCTGTTTCCGCACCGCATTAACTACCACCTGCGCATCTCTTATCGGAATTATCAATCCTCAATTGATGATCCATTGGTTACAGCTCTTTCGGTATGATCTGAACATGATATCATAAGAAGGGTCATGTCATCATTCGCCGGAACCTGATCACGGTATGTTTCAAGCGTGTCAAGAAGTTTCTCGAGGATAACTGATGATCTGGAGGTTTCATGTTCAGCCACGAAATCGGCAAGTCTTACAACACCAAACTCCTCTTCATCATCCACACTCATACTCTCAGTGATGCCATCTGTATAAAGAAGAAGCCTTTTATTATCAGATAGATGTGTTGTTGCTGTTATATACTCGGCATCTTCCATGATACCAAGAACAAGCCCGCCTTCCGCAAGTTTCTCAACCGTTCCTTCGCCATTGATGAGCAAAGGAGGGTCGTGTCCGGCACAGCAGTAGTTCAGTGTTCCCTTTAAAGGATCCAGAACACCGTAGAAAAACGTTATGAATTTGTCATCAGGAATTCTGTTGCTCATCAATCGGTTCAATCTCTCAACAACACCTCCCGCGTTGGCGCCCATTCCCGGAGCAACCGCATGAAGAGCGGACTGAAGCGCAGCCATGAGAAGAGCAGCGGCAGTACCCTTCCCGGACACGTCAGCTATGGCAATTCCACACAGGCTGCCTGGAAGTTCGATTACATCGTAATAATCACCGCCAACCTGCCGGCTCTGAACGCTGATACCGGCAATATCAAAACCCGGAACCGAGGGAAGAGCTCCTGGAAGGAGTTCCTCCTGGATTGATCTGGCAATTGCCAGTTCTTCATGATATCTCTGTCGTTCGAGTTCTGTTTCCATGAGTCTTGCATTCTCTATTGCTGCAGCAATTTGACGGGCAAATGTCTCAAAAAGACCCGTAGATTCGTTCATGAAACCGAACTGACGGTTTGTGGATGCATATAGGATACCTACAGTGTGCTTCCTGACTTTTAGAGGAGCTGCAAGAAGCGAGCCTGGAGAAGATGATTTTTTTCCGGCAATCCTGGAGAGTGAACTTGACGGATATCTGTTCAGTAAAAGTGAACCTCCAGACTCCTCGAGCTGATTGCGTACTTCTGAATGCCATTCATCCGGAAATATGTATTTTTCTTTCCGGGAATTTGGCGTTTTCCAGCGGCTGAATGTACCGTCATCCAGTTTAACAGCCCAGCATGTATCGGCTCCTGAAAGTCTTCTGCCAAGTGTTGTTGAAGATGATACGATTTTTTCTTCATCAAAAGTTGAATAGATGGATTGTCCCAATCCATCCAGTGTTCTAAGCTGATCAAGCTTTCTGTCAACAAGCCTTGCGGAAGGGAGGAAAAACAGAATCGACAGGGCCGCTAAAGCACTGAAAATCAGCAGGATTGTAAATACACTTCCAACGAGAGTACCCAGAGCAAGTGATGAAAAGGTCAGTCTGCCCGAGAAATACATCTGCAGTACGGACTGCGAAAGCACAAGCACAACGATTGAACCTGAAAGAGCAAGATATTTCCGCCACCTGTTCAGGTAGTGTATCCACTTTGTTCTGAATCCGTTAAGAATGGAAAATATCATGAGAAATACGTAAAATGGACTGATCGACAGGAGAATGTCCGCATTGCCAAATCCAGAAACAGCCCGTTGCACCAGCTGTTCAAGACCGAATGAAACATACAGTATGCGAAGAAGCAATGTTATCAATAGAACGCGGAACCAGAAAAGGGTTCCCTTACGTCTTTCAACAAGAACAAGATATTTCAGACATATCAGCAGCGCGATTGAAGCTGTGACCGCTGCTATTAACGCTATGAGCCGCAGGAAAGCTCCGGATTCATCTACTACTCCCTCGCTTAGAAATATGGAATCCTCACGAGCAACGTTTGATCCGGAGTACAGTGTTCTGATAAGAACCTCAGCGGTAGCAGAAGTTACATTCCCGACAGCTCCAAGAGTTCTGCCAACTGCTCCCGTACCACTGAACAGCCCGGCGTTTCTGATAGCCTCACCACCGTTTATGGCCAGCTTGTTAATAGAGTTCTGTATCTCCGGATTTGAAGAGAAGACAGAACTGTCGGAGAGTTGCGAGTGCTGACCGGCTGTCTTTACCGGAAAGGACTCCTCAGTATCCTGAACATGGACTGAATCCTCATTAAGAGAAGGTGCAACGTATATCGCAAGAGCAAATACGGAAGCAGCAAGTAGAATCGTCAGTGCGAGCACATTGGTTATCTGAAGCCTTGATATGAAGCGCTCAAGAAGGATATAAAGAAGAAGCGCACCAAGACAGGCAGCGGCTTCGGACAGGCTGAGGCTGTCTGGTGATGACCTTAGAAAGAACAGAGGAAGAAACAGAAGCAGAGCCAGAACCACAAGCAGCAGTTTCCCCGGTATTCCTTTAAATCGCATCAATAACATCTCGCATATACGTTTCTTTCTCAGTTTCCCATCATAGAAAGAGTCTCCCGGATATCAGGAATATCGACTTCCACATTCTCTCCGGTATTCATATCCCGAATTGTAACATGTCCCGAATCAACCTCATCCGGACCGATCGCAACAACATATCTGATTGCCTTTCTGTCAGCAATTTTATACTGCTTTGACAGATTCTTGCGGCTTATATCCATCTCTACTGATATATCAGTATCACGCAGGCTCTCGGCAAGATTCATAGCGAATTCTCTCTGTTCATCGGTACAGACAGCAAGAAAAATATCCGCGGGATGTGAGAGAGCCGGGTCATCAGGAATCAGGCCGTATGTCTGAAGAAACAGTTTAAGTGTAAGAATACCCAGACCGAATCCCACTCCGGATACATTCTGACTGCTGAACATTCCTACAAGATTGTCATATCTGCCTCCGCCGCAGATGGATCTTCTGTTCTTACCGCCTTTATCCATAACCTCGAAAACAATGCCGGTATAGTAATCAAGCCCTCTTACAACTCCCGCTTCGAAAGATGCTGAAGCAACTCCGGCTCTATCAAGCATGTTACTGAACTTCAAAAGTTCTGTATAAGCAGGATCTTCAGCCATAAGCTCACTCAGCCATGCTGAATTCAATCCTTCGCATGATGCAAACTTCATAATTATTTCAGCCTTTGAACTGTCTGCAATTTCCTCCTGAAGCCACTTCTGCCACTTTTCGAGCGGCATTTTGTCCTTCTTATCAATAACCGCGAAGGCTTTCTGCATTTCAAGCGGAGTAAAACCGGATTTCATAAGAACTCCTGATGCAAGTTTTCTGCTGGAATACCTTATCGAATACTGCCCTGGAACAGCAGAAAACCCATCCATGATTCTCTGCAGGACAAGGAATATCTCCAGTTCAGCTTCCAGACCATCAACACCAAGAATATCGAGATTGAACTGCAGGAACTCGCGGGCTCTCCCCCGCTGAGTATTCTCATAACGATAGCATAGCGGAAAAGACATCCACTTGACCGGAAAGATAAGTTCTCCAGCAGCAGCCACCATTCTGGCGGTGGAGGGAGTCAGTTCCGGTCTCATAATAAGGTTCCTGCCGCCTTTGTCTGTAAAATTGTAGCTTTGATCCATCGCCAGTTCACGCCCTGATTTGGCGAGGAACAGGTCAAGCGGTTCCAGAATCGGTGCTTCATAGGCCTCGAACCCGTAAGCTGATCCGGCTTTTGCCAGCTGATCGATAATATAATCCTCTACCCTCTTCTCCTCCGGAAACAGCTCACGCATCCCCTTGAGAGGCTTTCTGCTCAGTGCCATTAATATCCTCCGGTTCAGTTCTTTTCTATTACAAGGCTCAAGGTGTACAATAATCGCTGGAAACTCCAATGTCTTATGGTTGTTTCCAGCGGTTACATGGTGTAGTATTTTAGTTGTGTAAGTATAATGAACGGGAGGATGAATATGTTCAATTTGAAGTATGTGCTGTTTTCTGTTTTAATAATCCTGATTCTTGTTACCGGATGTGATGAAAACCCGTTTGATCCAAACAGCTGGAAAACAACCTCAAAGGATGGCTTTGAACTGAAATGGCGTGTCAGCGGCAGCAACCTTGAAGTGCAACTTGAAGGTCCCTCCTCAGGATGGGTAGCAGTCGGATTCGGCGGATCCTACCTCATGCATGACGCAAACATAATTATAGGATATGTGAATGGTTCATCGGTCAATATCCGGGACGATTTCGGTATTGACAGTAATACTCATGAATCCGATTCCAACCTGCAGGGCGGACAGCAGAACGTTTCAGATAAATCAGGAAGTGAAAGCTCAGGAAATACTGAAATCAGCTTCACTATCCCTCTGAATTCAGGCGATCTCTGGGACGTTGCTCTTTATGAAGGCCAAAGTTACAACATAATATTCATATGCGGAGAGGATGGAGCGGACGACTTCACTTCAGACTACAAGGATATCACAAGCACATCAATTACTCTTTAGATTAGTGAAATGATTACCTCTGACTCTTCCGGCTATCGCGAAATTGCCCCTGATGACATACGCGACAACGTTTTTAAACTGATCGCGGAGGACTGGTTCCTTCTCACATCAGGTGATCTCTCAGATGGATACAACACCATGACAGCAAGCTGGGGCTCCCTGGGCCAGTTATGGCATCGAAGGGTAGCCTTTGTTTTCGTCAGACCGCAACGTTACACACGAAAATTCATGGAGGAAAATTCCCTCTTCAGCATCTGCTTCTTTAAAGAGGAATACAGAGAAACACTGAGATACTGCGGGACTCATACCGGTGAGAATGTTGATAAGGCTCAGGAAACCGGGCTGCTTCCATTTGAGCCTTCTCCCGGTGTAACAGCTTTCAAACAGTCAAACCTGATACTGGTTTGCAGAAAAATCTACCACCATGATATTGACCCAGAACGAATCCTCGAAAAGAAGATTGGTTCTCTTTATCCGGAAAAAGGCTATCACCGGATGTATATCGGAGAGATACAGAGAGTACTCAGCAAAGTCTGAACATCATAGAGCTTCTGCCTGATCCCTGCTTATTTTACGCCATGTGGAATCCATATCAGCAGGGATTTCAATCTCGCTGCTGCCCGGTTTACGAAGCAGTGTCAATGCGCCGACCGGACAGGTTGTAACACACAAACCACAACCGATGCACCGATCGCTATTCAGAATAACAGCACCATCTCCCATGGTGAAAGCCTGCATCCGGCATCGATCCATACAGACCCCGCAGGCAACGCAGGTTTCTGGCTCAAGTGTGACAATGAATGAACTGGCTACGATCTCAGCTGGTCTGGGATGACGTTGTATACTTTGCAGAATACCGCAGCAGCAGCTGCAGCAGCAGCATATAGCAGCAACATCTCTGGAATTGGTCGGCTGGAGAACCAGATTGTCCGCGTCAGCTCTGGCCAGAATCTCCAGAACCTCAGCTCTGTCAATATAGCGTCCCATACCGCCGCGAACGTAGAAGTCAGCCCAGTCACCGAACATCAGGCATGCCTCCTCAATTGCATCGCAGCCGTTTCCCTCCATTTTCGCGGAAAGACGGCAGATACAGGGAGCAACGGCATACCGGTCCTGAGACTTGATCAATTCTCTGACCATGTCATAGGGAAACGCTTCGAGATGAGGTTCGATACTCTGATTGATGGGGATGATTCGCATTTGCGGAATGGTCCTGACGGGTCTTCTTCGCTTCTGTGTACTCCAGTAGTCATCAAGATCCCTTATCAGATCTTGACTGAGCTTGTTAACCTGGAATTCATAGATCCCTATTACGAACGGAGCGGCAAGATAGAGAGGAGAACCATCCTCGGGATGGATGGAAAAGATCAGCCCTTTTAAGGCCATCTCCGCAAGTCTCTTCTCCGTTTCGACATAAGGAAGAACAGCTCTGTCAGCGATAATCCGGGCTTCCTCCCGGTTAAGGGTAAGATGTACTGCCAGTTCCGCTTCCTCCGGAGTAAACAGCCTTCGGAGCAGGCGCAGTTCCGCGCCGGTGTGACTTGGAGCAAAACCGCCTGGAAGCTTATCAAGATGATCTGCCAGTTTTCGATAAATATTCTCATGCATAATAATCCCCCCGGATCAGCTT
>JAIOQY010000022.1 GCA_021108435.1 Candidatus Aegiribacteria sp. | reverse complement strand
TCTGTTAATCATGAGTAAATATTACCATGTAATCTGAACATGTCAATTGCAGATTACATGCAATATATTTGTACCACTGAATTTGCCGGAGAAGATGATCCATCAAGAAATCGCTGCCACCTTTTTATACCCGGTGAAGTCTGAATACTGTTACTTCATACGATATCATGGTATGATCCGAACGTCATTCTGAATCGGTGTTCCTCCAGCCGTTCCTTGATTTCGCCAGCCTTATTAATGGAAATATGTCCCTTTCTAATTGGCTGTACAATTAAGCGCTCTGTGAAATTTCACCGGAATATCAGTTGTCGCTGATCCTACGATATGCTTCTCAGATACAGCAACCCTTCTGCTCTTTATGTATTGTCTTCGGTGTCTATGGGAATGGCTCCGAACAGATCTACGGATTCCTCATCGTCATCGGGAGTCACGATTTCCTCAGCCTGCTTGAGCACTTCTGATACGCGCCTGTGATATTCTTCCGTCTTCTGATCAATCTTTTCCGGAGATACAGGCTGGGTGCTCCCGGGGGCCTCAGTAACTGCATCTTCTTCTGGAATCACGTTTTCTTCTTCAGATAAATCGGCGACAGGCTCACCCTCTTCTGCGGTTGTATCATCATCAATCGAAGCACCTTTTATACTTGAGATGATCTTCTTTCCGCAGAGCTGTACACCTATCGCGCCTTCACTGGTTACTCGGTATTCTGAGATAAGACAGTCATCTTTTCTCTTTCTCATCCTCTTCGTTCGTTCGAACCAGAAATCCAGTTTCATTTCATTTTCGTGGGTGAAGAAGACAGCAGTCCCCCCTTCGGGAACGAATCGATATTCCTTGTCAAGTATGAAGCTCTCCACGCAGAAACGCTTGATGTAAGCAATTCCGGTATTCTTCTGCTGGTAAACAGCTGTGAAGATTAAACTTTTGTCGAGCACTCCGCAATAGAGTATTTCGCCGTCAATGAAATATTTGTCCTGGACCGGTACAACTTTATAGGTCCCATTTTTCAGGAAAAACACGAACCTGTCGTACTCGGAAACATTGAATGCCTTCTCACCCTTGATGGAAGTACCAAGTAATCCGGTCTCGGGGTTGAATCCCGCTTTCAGGTGCCTGATAGCAACTTTCTTGACATCGATATTGCTGAAATCCTCAATGCTGGTCCTGCGGGGATAGCCTTTTCCGTACTTCTCAAGAAGCCGTTCCAGATAGTCTACCGCGAATTCAACAATATTGCGAAGATGAAACCTGGTTTTCTTCATTTTCTTCTTGATATCGCTCATCTCTGCCCTGTGACTCTCGATATCAAACCTTGATATCCTCCGAATCTTAAGAGATAGGAGCTTGTCAATATCCTCTTCCGTAACCTCTATCATCTGTTTTTCAATAAAAGGCTTAAGACTGCCTCTCACCGCGTCACGGACGTTCTCCCAGGATGTGCATTCCTCGATACTCTTGTAGAGCCTGTTCTCAATAAATATCTGCTCGAGATCAAGCCAGTGAAGCCTGTTCCGGAAATCGTCCAGTTCGAGCTTCAATTCAAGCTTCAGAATCTCTATCAATCTGCCGGTACTGTAATGGACGAGTTCTGTAACGTTAGTCTCAACCGGATATCCATCCTGAATGACAATGATATTTGAAGTGTGCGGCTTTTCACATTCAGTATGCGCAAAAAGCAGTTTGAGCCCTTCTTCGGCATCGACTCCTCTGGAAAGCCTTACATTGATCTCGACCGAATCTGTTGTGTAGTCATCAATTGATGCTACTTTTATTTTACCCTTGTTTGCGGCCAGTTCAATCGAGCTGATTATCGATTCGGTCGTCGTACCCCATGGAAGTTCTCTGATAACAAGATTCTTCTGACCCTGCTTCTCTATCCTGGCTCTGTTTCTTAACCTTCCCCTGCCGTCATCGTAATCTGTTACGTCAATTCTTCCACCCTGAGGAAAATCGGGAAACAGCTCGAATTCCTGATCCCGGAGGCACGCAATCTGAGCCTTCAGAACTTCCTGAAAATTGTGAGGCAGGATCCGTGTCGACAGGCCAACCGCAATACCCTCAGCGCCTAGAAGGAGAACAACAGGAAGTTTAACAGGTAATAAAAGAGGTTCACTGTTTCTGCCGTCATAGCTCGGGGAAAAATCCGTTATCCTCTTGTTGAAGAGGGTTTCTCTTGCAAGATCGGTAAGCCTGCACTCAATGTACCTTGGCGCGGAAGCCCGATCACCTGTAAAAATATTCCCGAAGTTCCCTTGACGCTCGATGAAAAAGCCTCTGTTCGCGAGTGAAACCAGCGCGTCTCCTATGGATTGATCACCGTGGGGATGGTATTTCATGCAGTGACCGATGACATTGGCAACCTTGCTGAACCTTCCATCGTCCATCTCGAACAGGGACCAGAGTATCCTGCGCTGGACCGGCTTGAGTCCATCAGCATCATCTGGTATGGCTCTGTCCTTTATCACGTAAGAAGCATATTCAAGGAAATTTCTGTTGAATAGCTTCTTCAGGCTGGTATCGCTCATATGAGATTCTCCATAATGAATGCGCGTCTTTCCGGAGTATTCTTGCCCATGTAGAATCTTAGCATGTCAGGTATTTCTTTCAGGCGGGTTATTCGAACCGGCTCAAGTCTGATATCCGGGCCAATGAACTGACCGAATTCCTTTGGTGATATCTCACCTAGGCCTTTGAATCGTGTGACCTCAGCTTTCCTGCCAATCTTCTCAATCGCTTTGTCCCGCTCCTTCTCGCTGTAGCAGTATAACGTTTCCTTCTTGTTTCTGACACGGAATAACGGTGTCGACAGAATGAACAGGTGCTCATCAAAAACAAGGCCTTCGAAGAAGTGCAGAAATAAAGTAAGCAGCAGATTTCTGATGTGCATTCCATCGATATCAGCATCTGTAGCGAGAATTATCCTGTTATACCTCAGTCCTTCGATATCATTCTCAATATTCAGGACTCTCATGATGTTGTAAATCTCTTCGTTCTTGTAAACAGTGTCCTGACGGTGGCCGTAACAGTTCAGCGGTTTGCCTCTCAGGGCGAAAACAGCCTGCGTATACACGTCCCGGCTTGAAATAATGCTTCCGGCAGCACTTGCCCCCTCAGTGAGAAATATTGAGCTTTCCTCCGCCCTGGGATCGGAGTCGCCAAGGTGGATTTTGCAATCCCTCAGATTTGGAATTCTCAGAGCGATCTTCTTGGCCTGCTGTCTGGCTTTTTTCTTCACGTTGCTGAGTTCTGTGCGTACTTTCTTATTTGTCTTAACTTTATTGACCAGGATTTCAGCATCTTTCGGGTTCCTGTGAAGATGCTGTTCGAGTTCGGTCTTGACCGTATTTACTATCCATCCCCTGATGTCACTGTTACCAAGCCTGGTCTTGGTTTGAGATTCGAAAACCGGCTCCTTCAGTCGAATTGAAATCGCGGCGATTATTCCCTCTCGAACATCCTGACCCGAATAGCTTTCACCTGTGAAGGAATTGATCCCCTTGGTTACGCCCTCCTTGAATGCCGAAAGATGAGTACCTCCGCTGGAAGTGTACTGTCCATTGGCAAAAGACAGATACCTCTCACCGAAATCAGTTGTATGAGTAAGGACAAACTCCAATGTTTTCATTCGGAAGAATATCACCGGATATATTGCAGTATCACCTGCTTCATCGTACAGCAGATCCTTCAGACCATCTTCGGATATAAATGTCTGTCCATCCATCTGAATCTTGAGTCCGGCATTCAGATACGCGTAGTGCTGGCATCTATCCTGCAGGAACTCCTCCCTGAACGCGTAGTCTCCAAAGATTTCTGTATCAGGCGTGAATTCCACCAGAGTCCCGTTCCTCTTTGTGGTGGTGCCGGTTACATCACTCTTAAGCTCTCCTCTGCAGAATACAACCTCCCGATATTCACCGTCACGATAGGCTACCACCCTGAAACGCTCTGACAATGCGTTAACTGCCTTGGTTCCGATTCCGTTCAGTCCTACACTGAACATGAAGACATCCGTGTTATACTTGGCTCCTGTATTGATCTTCGAAACACATTCAACCAGCTTGCCCAACGGAATTCCCCTGCCATAGTCCCGCACGGAAAGAGAACCGTTCCCCTGCCTGACTTTGATACGCTTCCCGCATCCCATGATAAATTCATCAACCGAATTGTCTATTACCTCCTTGAAGAGGATATAAATACCATCGTCTGGATGAGATCCGTCTCCAATACGACCGATATACATACCGGTTCGAAGGCGTATATGTTCAATTGAGGAAAGTGTTTTGACTTTGCTCTCATCGTAAACCGAGCTGAATTCAGCGAGATCCTGTGTTTTGTTCATTTTATACCATATGTTCTGTATTCAGTAATATTCCACCACATCATATAGTATAATTCCAAGACATTCGATTCGCTACCCTGGCCCGCATAATATGCTATTTAACGAATGCGGTAAATACCCTGTATATTGATGATTCAAGTGGTTGTCTCCTGCTTCCGCAGGAGTATCTCCGCTCCTCCGAGAATAAACCACCAATAATATAGATGAAAACGAATTGAAGCTCGTATCATATTATACAGTCTGTAATTAACAAAATGCCCGGAGATCAGAATAATTAATATCTCACGATGCTGGTTTTTTAATCGCCAACTCCGAAGCCCGATTTTCTAGAATACCACTATGTGCTTTCAGGGAAGCATTTCCCGAATCTTTATGGCGAGATTCCGGATTCCCTTCTTCCTCCCGGGGAAATCAAACACGCTTTTGTCCTTCGTCTCCTCGAGAATGGAGCAGTCGGTTCCGAATTTACTGACAAACTCCTCAAAACCCTCTGGTAGCTTGAATGCTTCCCGTTCCATTACTATAGCGAGAGCTTCCTCTCTATCGATTACTCCCGCTCTTATCATGTTTGAATAGAGATACTCGTACTTGCCGAAGCCCGCTTTTCTCCTGAACAGATAACTGGAGTGTGGTGTACCCAGGCAATCGTATCTGATATCGGACATGGACCTGTTATAGTCCAGCTCCCTGTTGAGGGTCTCGTAGATCATGGGAAGATCCCATTCGATGTAATCCGGCAGGTTGAAGTACTTCACTCCGAACATCCTCTTCCAGCTTGGAAAGAAGAAATCCCAGGCCAGGCTCTTCCTGGAGAACCGGTCCTTCATGATGTTCCAGAAGCAGACTCTGTCCATGTATGCGTACTCAGGAGGTGGAGCCTCGGTGATGTCACTGAATCCGCCTGCTATGAGCCTTATCCCGTGGATGTCTGCTATCCTGAATATTGTTGTGGGAATAAGTACAACACATGCAGAGCAGAATTCACCTGTCTGGCGCAGTGAGTGACCGTATACTTCGTAAAGGAACTCCTTCGAGGGGGAATAAGTGTAGAGGTCAACACCCAGCCTGTCAGCCCCGCTTTTTACGAAGAGCTGGGCTCCTTCCTCGGCAAATCCGTTATCCAGATTGAATGCAAGAGGAGTCATCCCGTACCTGGACTTCAGGAGCCAGAGGCAATACGTTGAATCCTTACCTCCGCTGAAAGGGACCATGCAGTCATATTTACCCTTGCCCTTACCCCGGTATCGATCCATCATCTTCGCCAGTTTTCTCTCTCTTGCAGCCCAGTCTATTCCGGAGTACTTTTCATCATATTCCCTGCAGACCCTGCAGACACCGTTCTCATCAAAATCAATATTCGGGTAATTCTCAGGAAGAATACACCGGGCGCACCTTCTTACCTCATCAGTCATTTCACGCCTTTCTTTCAGGAAAAACAATATTTCCGACCAAATTGGTATATAATAGACCGGGTCGCTTCAAGCTATACCCTGTAAGAGACTTCTTCCTCAAGTCCGGCTTCTCTGAGAACTTCCTTCCTGCGAACCTTCCTGGTGGTTGTCTTGGGGAATTCGTCCTCTCTGATGATGAATCGCGCAATACGTTTGTATATTGGCTGAGATGAATTGAAATCACGTACAACTTTCTTCATGTATTCAGCAAGATATTCAGTTGTGAGACTGAAGTTGCTTTCTTCAGCGTATTCAATGAATTTCTCCATGTTCGGTACGATGATAAGCCATATCTCCTCACCTTTGGCTTCTGTCTTCTTTCCGGTAGCCATGCATTCAAGGATATTGAGATCCTGACCTATCTTCAGCTCAATTTCTTCAGGATAAACGTTTTTCCCGTTCTTCGCGATGATTACGTTCTTTTTCCGACCGGTTATAAACAAATACCCATCGTCATCAATGTGGCCATAATCACCCGTTCTGAACCATCCGTCATCAGAAAGAACCTCAGCGGTAGCCTCCGGATTGTTGAAATACCCTTTCATTACATTTGGTCCTCTGGTAATGATTTCTCCATTTCCTTCTATATCAGGGTTTTCGATTTTAACTGAAACTCCTGGAAGAACCGGTCCCACCGAACCGATTCTGTTTGCCTGTTCCCTGTTAACGGATATAATCGGAGCGGTTTCAGTGAGGCCATACCCCTGAATGAAGGGAAACCCAAGTTTCAGAAAACCATCAACTACATCCGGAGAGATGCCGGCTCCTCCGGAAATACAAAGCCTCATGGTTCCGCCAAGTTTATCGTGAACCTTCGAGAATACTTTCTTTCTGATTCCTCTTCTTCCGAGAACCTCACCCACTGAGGCAATCGTAAGTCCCAGGCGATATTTAAGCGGACCGCCCTTCATGGATTGAATCGCTCCGAATATTTTTCTGTACATGGCTTCCCACAGCAGTGGTACAGCCATCAGAATTGTCGCCTTTGAATTCGCCATATCCTCAGCCACATACCTGATACCTCTGCAGATGTAAATCGTTGATCCGTTTGTCACCGGAAACAGAAAACCGCATGTGCATTCAAATGTATGATGTACCGGAAGAATCGAAAGGAAGACATCATCAATGGAAATATCTACTATCTGTCTCATCTGTTTGACATTGGAGAGAATGTTATTTTGAGACAGTACAACACCCTTAGCCTGACCTGTAGTTCCGGATGTATAGCAGATGGAAGCCGGAGCATCACAATCCCATGTATCCGGCAGATGAACTGAACTTCCGGCTCCTTCACGGATCAGGTCATTGAATACCGGAATTCCCTTGCAGTGCGCGGTGTTCATCGCAACCATCCTGATATTACGGCTGGAGAGTATTTCAATAAAATCGTCCGCGTATTTTTCATCAAAAAAGATAATATTCGCGCCTGAATAATGCAGAATTGTAAGCATTTCAGGTACAGGAAGCTCTCTGTCAATGGGAACGACTATGCCTCCCGCTCTCAGCGTAGCGAGATATGTTATAGCCCAGGCAACGCTGTTCATGCCGGTAATTCCCACGACCGGCTTTTCCTCTCTGTCAAGAAGGGCCCTGGCTAGGGAGTCAATTTTCCTTCGCAGATCATGAAATGTTATTGATCGGTAATTGCCCTGGTTGTCCGGTTCCCTGAATGCAATTCTCTCAGGATACTTTTCAGCGATCTTCATCAGCGCTTCAGGAATACTGGATAAATCCTGTTCCTCGAGAAGTGCTTCTCCAGAGATGTCAAATTTCATATCTGCCCCTCATTGAATAAGTAGAAACAAAGCCCGTGCAATCGGAAAACAACCCCATTCATCAATAATACAGTCAGGAGTCATTGAAAAGAGGGAAGTTTAATATTATTCAATTATTAAATGATGCGACTATCCTAAAACCGATGTATGGATACCCAAGCCCTGGTTCCGGCCGCAATCTTGCCTCACATTTGCAGTCCTCCATTGAGGATAGCCAGCTCCCGCCTCGTACAACAGGAGAAGAATCCGGATGCACAGGCTGACACCATTCCCAGACGTTTCCTGCTGTATCATAGAGCCCCCACGCGTTTGCCGGATAGTTTCCGACTGGCGCTGCATGAGTAAAACCGTCCTCTATGGAAGGGTGTCTCATGAGAAGTTCTTCATTACTGTCAGACAGGTTAAGCAGGCTCCCGTCAGGTCTCCTCGAACCCCATGGCCAGGGTCCCGATCCTCCGGCAATCGCAGCTGCGAGCCATTCTTCCTCTTCAGGAAGTCTGTATAACAGCCCCAGAGTATCATTAGAAGAAAGCCACATGCAGTACGCTTCAGCAGCCTTGAAAGAAAGTCCTGTTACCGGATACTCTTCAAGTCCATCCCTAATAGCCCATTCTCCCGAAGGACTGATATCAAATGGTATGGGATAGTCACCCTGGAAGATCTCTTCAATCGTATCAGTTCTCCCCCACCGGTTTGATGTGTCTTTCACAGGGGATTCTTCCAGCTCACTGAGATATCTAAGGAATTCAGAGTTAGTTACTTCATATCTTGAGATCAGATACGCTGCAAGTGTATCTACAGGTTCGTTTATGCTGGATAACCGCACGGTACCGGCAGCTCCGGAAGGGACCAGTATCAGATCATCTGAATACTGTTCAGGAAGAACCCAGTGAAAACTGCGTGGAGTATTGGAGAGAAGAGAGAAACTGTCTTCAAGAACAATCATTTCATCAACAACCAGAATAACCTGATGAATCCCCGGAGAATTAAGAAATACCCGCGCGGGAGTGTACCCGCAGAATGAGCCATCCAGTTGAATTGAAGCTCCGGAAGGCTCACTTGAAAGATCCACTGAGAACTGGTAAGGAAGGTGAATAATAACTTTCTCACATGACATGTCCGGAACGAGAAAAGCGTCTACAGGCACGTGGCCAGGATATGTTAAAGTAACACTCAAACCATCATGCTGCACAGGTATCCGGGCAGGTGTTATCCAGTAGAAACCCTCTCCATCCGATATTTCGGCACCGGAAGGTACCGATAATACCTGAACATACGCAACAGGCCAGGAAGTATCGAACAGCAATGTAATAAGAAGAATCATCATTGCTGAAAGAAGGATAACAGCCCAGTTTCGAAGAAAGAATCCCACCATGGCTTCTAGCCTGACCAATCATTTTTTAAAACAGCCCGGATATCATCAAGAAGCTGTCCCATTCGGATATCTCTCCAGAATCTCTTCCATATATATGATGGGCGGAAATAGAACTTCCTGTGGAATAAGGCATAGTAATGCTGTATTGTATCCCAGTCGAGGTTCTCGTGCTCCCATACCTCGGTTGTTGAATGAAAATTGTACCTGTCCCAGTCCCTGGAAAGTATTCTGCCCTCCTTATCGATCTGTCTGAAAAGTGCCGACGAAGGGAACGGAAGAGTCATGGAGGCTTTTGCGTAAGTAAGTGGAAGACTCTTTGCGAATTTTATGGTCTCATTTATGGTCTCAACAGTATCTCCGGGAAGCCCGATCATGAAAAACCCAACAGTTTCAAGACCGGCCTCATGGGCGAGAGTCACTGCATTCCTTATTCTCTCAGGTGACTGGTACTTGTTGACGTTATTAAGAATCTGCTCAACTCCGCTTTCAATTCCGAACGAAACCTGGTAACAGCCAGCCCTTTTTGCGAGTTTAAAAAACTCGCTGTCAACATCATGGATATTAACTCCAGTGGGAAGCGCCCATGGAGCGGGAAAACGTTTTTCAATAAGAAGCCTGCATACTTCTTTAGCTCGCTCAATATCAGCAGTGAAATTATCATCCTTAACATGAATATCCCTGAAACCCGCCTCCAGCATCCGGAACATTTCGTCAACAACCCGTTCAGATGATTTAGAACGTACTTCATGTCCAAAAACGTTCTGACTGCAGAATGTGCAGAAATGATTACACCCTCGATTTGTCTCCATGTACCCGACCGGATTCTGACGCGAGGCAATATGCGGGGAATAATAGTACTCAAGATTATGAAGATGCCAGGCGGGATATGGAAGATCATCAAGATCAGCGATCATCTCCCTGCAGACCGTTATCGTGTAGTCAGTACCGGTTCCGAAAGCTATACCTGAAATATCCTTCCACTCCATCCCTCCGCAAATGTCAACAATAGTCCTCTCACCCTCACCGATAGTCACGATATCGAATCGGCTCTCCTCAAGAACCTCGCGGGGCATGGAGGTCGCATGTATGCCTCCGCACATTGTCACGACATCAGGAATGATATTTTTAGCGATATCAGCCAGTTCACGAGCCTCGCTGTAAAGCGGAGTCGTGAATGTTATTCCAACATACTCAGGTCTGAAAGAACTGAGGATATCCCGATATGCTCGAATGGGATCCCTTTCAATCATCAGGTCAGCAATTCTGACATCATGATCAGCGGACAGAAGCGCTCCGGCCAGACTTGCCAGTGTTACGAACGGAGCAGCTGTAATAGCAACCCTGATCTTGCTCCTGTCGTATACGCCGATTGCTGACTGCGGATTGACCAGCAGAATTCTGCTCATGACCCTCGTTTCATTCATCTGTTGAAGTACCCGGAGAAAGAAGATAACCGCTCACACTCTCCGGGCAAAGAGGTTATAGATAGATTTTGTATAATCATTGTATCGGACAGAGCTTAACAATACTGCACAAGAGGTCAGATGATAGAAGAGTACATTTTCACGTTATTCGGGACAAACCGATGTTCAGTATGACTCCGGACTGGAACTTCGCAAGGAGAATACTGGAATCCGATCCGGACAGCTTCCCTGCCGGTCTCTTTGAATTACCAGCTTTCGATGCTCTCATTCGCCATCAGATATTGAGCGGAAATCCCTCTCCGGATGGAGATATCCTTCTTTCAGGTGTGCTTGAGAATATTCCTGACAGAAACGGAGCACATCTTCTGATGGAAAAATGGGAGAATCGCTATAATGATATCATCGAGTATTCCAAAGAAGCACTTCGGTATCTCCCAGGGAAAACACGGTTATCCGGTAAAATATTCTTTGTGGCCGGTTACGACATCGGGATCGTAGCTCCACCTGATGTAGCCATCAATATCTCTCATCAGCATTTCATCAACCATCCGGACGATGTCGGGTATTACCTGACACATGAGGTTCATCATCTCGGATTTCTCTCATTTCGCACGATGCCGCCCATCCGGAAAAGTCTGCGCACCGTCCAGGGTCTGCTCGATCTGATCTTCTTCATGACTCAGATGGAAGGTATGGCAGTCCATTCTGCTTATAACAGGAGAAAAGCAGAGGGTCATCTGGAAGATAATGATGATTACAGATTCTATTACGATCCTGTAAGATGTTTGAATATCATGATGAGATTTTGGAATATCTGCGATTCAATTACCGAAAAGGAGTCACTGACTGATGGTGAGATCAGCGCTACTCTTGCCGCCATGTCCTCTGGCGAACGATTGTGGTACCGTTACGGAGCTATTATATCCGCACAACTGGAGAAAGAACTTGGCCTGGAAGCTCTTGTGGCATCGATCGAAGAGCCTGGCATCTTCATGAAGTATGCTCAAACACATGTTTGATTCAATCCGGACAGTCCGGGAACATCAACCTGTTATGGTTTTAATCACTTGCGATTTGCATTTGTTTTGTATAATTCACTTACATTGAAAATACCGAAGGGCATTCATCACAGATAATGCCTCTCAAATATTGAATACAGTCAGAGGAAGGATGTCCGATGATTCCAAAAGAACTTTGCGGTTATTCAAACCTGTTCACTGAATACACGGAGCTTCGCGTCCAGGAAAATCGTTCAGTCAATATCGCTGTCGTAAATGGTGATGTAATGGGCAACAGCAGAGCCTCTTCCAGCGGAGTTTCCGCGAGAACTTACAGTAACGGAGTATGGGGATTCGCTTCCGATCCTGAGATAAATGATAAGAACATCAGGAAGGTAATAGCCTTTGCTACAAGGAATGCCAAGTTCCTTGGCAGCAGGGAGAACAAAGGCGGAAAATCACTGCCTGTGACACTGGGGAATGGTATTCGTGATTACTCAACCACAAAAGCCAGAAAATCGCAGAAGGATATTATCGATTTTGTCAGGGAAATCGATTCCAGAATACTGCATGAATTCAAGGAGATAAGTTCAAGAACGGTTGCTCTGGGACTTCTTGATATGGAAAAATCACTTCTGACCTCAGATGGATCTTCAGCCTATTCGATGACGCCAAAGTCGATCATGTATATCTCGATGTCTACCGAACGCGATGGCCAGTTGATTGAGTTATTCGACATCTATGGTGGTCCGGGACAGTTCGAGGATGTCTTCACCACCCCGGATTTACTTTTTGAGCAGATGGATCAGTATTACAGCCACCTCCGCCGGAAAGCTGAAGGGATATACCCTGATGCCGGGATAAAGGAATGCATCCTTGATGCCGACGTGGCTGGGATCCTCGCTCATGAGGCAATAGGACACACAACTGAAGCCGATGGTGTTAGAGGGGGATCGATAGCCGGCGATTACCTTAATCAGGAGGTTGCAAGCCCGCTTATAACGATGGTCGATTTCGCGAATTCAGCTTATGGAAAGCTCTGCCCTGTACCGGTATTCGTCGATGATGAAGGTACCGAAGCAAAAGATGTCGTGCTTATCGATGGAGGAGTCCTGAAACGCTTCATGCACAACAAGGAGACTTCAATCCTGTTCGATGACGAACCGAAAGGAAACGCTCGGGCTTACCGTTTCAGTGATGAACCTATTATCAGAATGAGGAATACAGCAATTCTTCCGGGGAAGAGCAAACTCGAAGACATGATCTCCTCGGTTCAGGACGGATACTACCTCATGAAACCGAGCAATGGACAAGCTGATTCCACCAGTGAGTTCATGTTCGGTATTATTCAGGGTTACGAGATCAAAAACGGCAAACTGGGAAAAGCTATCAGAGACACTACTATCTCTGGAATAGCATTCGATATGCTCAAGACGGTCACTGCAGTATCGGATGAGATGAAATGGACATGCGCTGGAATGTGCGGCAAGAAGCAACCTATTCCGGTGGGTATGGGCGGTCCGTCAATTAAATGCAGAGTAAATATCGGAGGCAGGTAATGAGTAACAGAAAAGACATCTTGGACTACTGTATTGAAGCCATGCTGAAGACCGGTATTCAAAAGGCTCAATGCGCACTTCGAGACAGCAGCAAGGATGAATTCAACGTGGATGGCGGAGAGATCAGCCTTCTGAGAACAACTATTGACACATCTCTATACATGATGGGGATAATAGACGATAAAAAGGGTTCGATCTTCTTAAACAAGACCGATGCGGAATCAATAGACAGGGCTGTACAGGAAGTACATGATCTGGCTGAATCCTCTGAAGCTGACAGCGCTAACGACATCTCGGAACTGCAGCCCTCGAAGGTATTTCAAAAAGGGGAATCGGAATCGAATCTCGATCTGATGTATGACAGGATTACCGCTTTTCTTGAATACAGCCGTGAAACCTATCCGTCCCTGATACTCGAGCAGGCTATTCTGGATTTCGTATCAAAGAAAAGCTACTTCCGTAATTCGAACGGAGTCTATTTCGAATCCTCACGGGGTATCTACAACTTCTCCCCCATATTCACTTCAAAGGATGGCTCGGAAATATCCTCCTTCAACTACTCGGGATTCTCATCGGGGAATCTCGACATGGAACTTCGTGAATACGGTTCTATCGACACCCTCATGAGACAATCCACTGAACAGATCAGCACAAAGGAGATATCGGGGAAGTTCACAGGTGATATTATCATTACACCTGATTGTATGGATGATTTCTTATCCTATATCACCATGTTTCTGAGTGATTATCCACTTATCAGCGGGACTTCAATCTATAAGGATTCCCTTAATGAACCGATTGCCGATCCGCAACTGACCCTTCACTCAAGGCCGGTATCCGATGAGATAGCTGATGGATACTTCTTCACTGCGGACGGGTACGAAGCCATGAACAGTACCATTATTGAGAAGGGTGTGCTGAAAACCTTCCTCCTCAGTCTTTACGGCGCGAACAAAACAGGAAAACCGAAAGCAGTGAACAGTGGCGATGCGTATATAATCGATGCTGGAAAACACTCTTTTGAGGAGATGGTTTCCTCTGTGAAAAAAGGAATTCTGATGTGCAGGTTCTCAGGTGGCAACCCGAGTGATAACGGAGATTTCTCTGGAGTATGCAAGAACAGTTACTATATTGAGAATGGTGAAATACTCTACCCTGTCAGGGAAACCATGATTTCCGGTAATCTCAGCAGGGTTCTCAAGAACATCAGGCGAATTTCCAAAGAGAGAATCGACTTCGGAAGCGAGATACTGCCCTGGATTCAGGTGGGTGACATCACGGTATCCGGGAAGTAGTCTTACTCTTTCCCGCAGTCTGCCTTTACCGGAGGGGTGATGAAGAGGAATATTCATGAATACTGACAAACACCCATTTCTGAAGGATTATGAATTATGAATCTTTACTACTTCTCCGGCACTGGGAACTCGATTGCAATCGTTCGGGAACTGCAGAAGCACCTTAATGATGCTGAGCCTTTACCAATAGCAAGATATCTTGATGATGCCGAAGTCAGGGATGATTCGGAAGTCATAGGCTTCATCGCTCCCACTTACTACATGGATATACCGGATATTG
Organism: Candidatus Aegiribacteria sp.; assembly: GCA_021108435.1. NCBI lineage: Bacteria > Pseudomonadati > Candidatus Aegiribacteria > Candidatus Aegiribacteria sp. The sequence goes on along the minus strand of JAIOQY010000022.1, from coordinate 2,546 downwards.
TAAGGAACTTCACTAAAAAGCTCTCCATTAAAAAGAATGCTTTCGTTTTCGCAGTTATCCATTACGGTGTTACTCCTGGAAGAGCATTTCATTCCTTGAATACGCTGCTTTCAGAAAAAGGCGCAAAACTTAATGCAGGATTCGGAATAGTCCTCCCTGACAATAGTATCGCACTGAAGACACCAATCAGGAAGCAGCCGGAAATGCATGAGTCAATGCCCCGGACAGTGGAAAATATCTCATCAATGGTTCTGAAGAAACACTCTGTACCATTACCAGGAAGCGGCTCGCCACTGCTTGGTGTGAACGGCTTAGTCGGTTCATTCGTGCTCAGAAAAATCTTCGGGACCGAACGTAAGCGAATTACATCAGATTGTACGCACTGCGGAATCTGCGAACGTATATGCCCTGTGAATAACATCACTGTTCATGATAGTAATGTATCGTTCGGAGACAGCTGTGCCGAGTGTTTCGCGTGTATTCACTGGTGCCCTGAAAATGCGATCAGATATGGAATTCTAAAGGTCAACAACAAATCGCATTATACCAACCCGGCAGTATGCGCAGCTGACATAATAGCACAGAAATAAGCATTGTAACTATCCAGACCCCATTTCCGGGTAAAACTCCATCAGTTTCATTCTAAGTTCACTGCAGGCAGTTTCAGCACATGCATATATTTCCTCTGCCCTGTTAAACTCAAGAATCCCGATATTTCTTATTTCAGGTTTAATGTAAATGTCAGGCCTCTCTGATTTCTTTCTGGCTTCAACAATCGATTTCTGCATTATATCGAACATGTTCAGAACTGCCTTGACCGCATTGGGATGGTTTCCGGATACGGATTCTGCATATCCCAGAACATCTACAGCAACAACTACGTCGCAATCATCCAGAACATCCCATGGAATCGGATTCACTCCACCACCGTCAATAAGAATCTGATCTCCATATTTCACAGGGGTAAAAAGTCCGGGCAGTCCCATACTTGCCTTGACCCCCTGCAGAAGTTTCCCGGAGGAAATGACCACCTGGCTAGATGCCCAGAAATCTGTGGTGACAACCTTCAGTGGTATCTCAAGGTTATCGAAATTGTCTATCTTAATGGCATCGTAGAAATACTTCATAATTGAGTCACCTTTGAAAATCCCCGGTCCAAGGAAGTCAACGTCCAGGAATTTAACAAACCTCTTGATATCCTTGAGTATTTCTACCGCGGAATCATCCTTTCTGATAATTGTATCCCGTACTAGGCTACGAATATCTGAACCACTCAGACCAGATGCATACAGAGCTCCCATTACAGCACCTATGCTCGTACCGGCAATGCAGCATGGCCTGATTTTCATTTCATCAAGAAGCTCCAGAATTGGTATATGCGCAAGCCCCCTTGCTCCTCCTCCACCCAGAGCAAGCCCCAGTCTGATTTTCTTCTCTTTTCTATCTGGCGTTTTCCTCCCGAAAAGACTCCGGATTCTGTTCGTCAGATAATTTCTCATTCAAATCCCCGTTCAGTATTGAGAGTCTAGATTGAATAATAACATAAGCATTTGTATCCCGATTGAGCACCACATACGCGAAATAGAAAAGAATTCTGAACAACTCTGATAACTGATAACTGCTATAAAATCAAGCTGTGATGTTATGGATGATTGCCCTTCCTGATATTCTGCAAGGACAATCAAACAACCATGGACTGCTCAAACTCTTCCAGTCGACCTTGCTTATAATTTCGCTCCTTACTTCAACAGCAACTGTTAAACAACGTTTTTCGCAGTGTTAGTATGCATTTGTTTACTGCATTATGTCAATATATTCGTCTTGACTCCCAGTATTCTGTACTGTATTCTCAAACTGTTAAACCAGAAGGAGAATTGAACAGCAGCTGTTCAATCATTGTTGACGAGCAGAAAACAGCGACGCCTTGAGAACAGAGAGCAATCGGAGAACGGGCCCATAGAACAAAAAGCCGTCGCTGAAAATAGGAACAGGAAACCGGACCAGGATAGAGGAAATAATTCCACCAACAGGAAGGTAGAAATCACATGAATAAACCGGCAGTGATCATTCCAGTGATTATCATAGTCAACTCTTGCATATGGGGCTTCGCTATGATCACATCGTCACACACGCTTAGTGGAACCGGTGCGTACCAGCAGATTCAGCTCATTCTCAGTGGGAGCGCGGGTATTTCGTTGGTGGTTGTGGGAGGTGGCCTTGCCTGGTTGGCGAAGAAGCTGAAGTCGAACGAGTAAGCACTGTTGACGAGCAGGAAACGGCGAGGGCTTGAGAACAGAGAGTATTCGGAAAACGAGCCCATAGAAAAAAAAGCCACCGCCGAAAAAAAACGGAAGGAATAGGACAAAGCGGAAATATCAGCTCTTCTGGTGAAACTGAGTGTTCAAACCCTGATTACACCAAGAAGGAAATAGTTCCGCCAACACTTATGAGGCCACCCTTTGTCAAGGGGTAAAATTCGTCACTGACAGCGTGTGCTAACTGTTTTCATCTATCGTCTTGTATTCAGTTTTTACGTTCTGTCTTTG
>JAIOQY010000021.1 GCA_021108435.1 Candidatus Aegiribacteria sp. | reverse complement strand
CCTGATTGACTGACAAATCTTTTAAGGAGAGTTCTCAAAACCCGAAAATAGGGTATCCTATCTTACATTTACCCTAAACGTCAGGCGGATACCCATGGAAAACACTCCCGATTTATACGTTACGCTGTTACAGCTACTAGAGCAACCGGCACCTTGGCTTGATATCCGGCATCTGCACACCTTAGCCTGGATGCTAGTTGGTTTGATCAAAAGTCACACCGTTAGTTTGCCCGAGTGGACGCCCTTTGTTGATAGTCGCGCTCAGTTTGCCCAGAGTACCGTCCGTAGATTCAGTCGGTGGCTAAACAATGAACGTATTGATACCGCCGAGTTGTATGGCCCTATTATTCAGGAAGCATTGCTAGCCTGGGGCAATAGTACAGTATACTTGGCTTTGGATACCTCCATGCTCTGGGGGCAATTTTGCCATATTCGCATCTCCGTGATTTATCGGGGGCGAGCCGTGCCTTTAGTTTGGAAAACCCTAGCTCATCGCAGTAGCACCGTGGCGCTAGCCGATTACCAAGAGCTACTAGATGTAGCCGCCACACTCCTGCCACCTGAAGCCCAGATCGTTTTTTTGGCTGACCGCGGTTTTGCCGACACCAAATTGATGCAATATCTGAGCCACACGTTGCACTGGCACTGGCGAATTCGCATCAAAGCCAGTTTTTACGTCTACCGACACCTACAGCCGCGTATCAAGATTAGCGATATCACCCTAAAACGGGGACAGGCCCGTTTTTGGCACAATGTCTACATTACCGAGAAGAAATTTGGGGTGGTACATTTAGCTTTAGCCAAGCCTCGGGGCACCGCAGAAAGTTGGTTAATTGTTAGTGACCAGCCCACGGACCATACTACCTTTGATGAGTATGGATTACGTTTTGACATTGAAGAGAATTTCTTGGATGATAAATCCGCGGGTTTCCAACTCGAAGCTTCGCTCTTCCGCTCCACCGCGGCCCTCTCGCGCTTGTGTTTAGTTTTAGCCATAGCCACCTTGTTCCTGGTCAGTCAAGGTACCGAGGTGGTGGCTGCCGGCAAGCGGCGGTGGGTCGATGCGCATTGGTTTCGCGGTAACAGTTATCTGAAAATTGGCTGGAAATGGGTGCGGCGGGCTTTGGTTAAAGGCGGCGCGCTGATTACCCGGCTGAGGTTGTCGCCCTTGCCTGATCCCGAACCGGCGCAGGCTTCCCGCCAACAGGCAGAAAAACGAAAACAAAAGCGTAAGTTTACTGTGCAGACGCAGGTCTACCTGCCTTTGGTGACTTAGCCCGCCGGGGATTTGGCAATTGAGCGCTCCTAGCAGTCAAAAAATTAATTTTCAAAGCTGGACACCGGGGTGCTTTAACGGTACCCCGTTGATTTTTTTTCAGTAGCTTGTCGTCCAGATGCTAAGCCCCCCTTAGTTTTAGGAGGAAATATATTTACCGATAATGGTTGCTTGACTAACACCTGCTTTAAGGCGCGGCGGGGCTAATCCTAAAACCCCAAAATCAGGGTTCATTACCTGCGTTAATCCACGCCCAAGGGTTGGTACTTGAGACCCATCCAGAGTTTTGTCAGTCAATCAG
>JAIOQY010000020.1 GCA_021108435.1 Candidatus Aegiribacteria sp. | reverse complement strand
TTGTACTTGACCCGAGTAATGTCGGCGTAAGAAAATCCGGAGGTTGAAATGAATCCCGCATTAATCGCCAGTAATGGACTGGCAGCCATTCGAGAGCATCATCCCATGGTGCATCATATCACAAACAGTGTTGTCATGAATTTTACGGCTAATGTAACTCTCTGCATGGGTGCCGCTCCCGTGATGGCACCCTGTATAGACGAGTCTTCCGAAATGGTGCAGTATGCCGGAGCCCTTCTTCTGAATATCGGCACACTGAATCCTGCACTGATCGACAGCATGATCGCTGCCGGGAAGAGGGCGAATGAGCTCGGAATTCCGGTGGTGCTCGATCCTGTCGGGGCAGGAGCAACAAAACTCAGAACCGATTCAGCGAATAGAATAATCAGGGAACTGGAGATCTCCATTGTCCGTGGAAACGCAGGTGAAATTCTCTCTCTGGCCGGAGAGGATGGAAAAGTTCGCGGCGTGGATTCGATGGATACAATCGATGACCGTGTTGAGATTATCTCTTCTCTCGCCCTTGAAACAGGATGGGTTATCGCTGTGACAGGTTCTACAGATGTTGTCACTGACGGAACCCGTACGATTGGGATAAGCAACGGTCACCCGATCATGGGCAGAGTCACCGGTACTGGATGTGCCGCTACTACTGCCGTAGCGTGTTATACCGCAGTTGTTAAAGACTGTTTTGAAGCAGCCGCAGGTGCTCTGATTTCCTTCGGTATCGCTGGAGAATGCGCTGCTGAGAAATGCAAGGGGCCGGGAACTTTCGTCCCGGTTCTCCTTGACGCGCTTGCTGATCTCGATGAAGAGACCATTGGCAGGAGGACAAGAGCGGAGGTTCTGCTCTGAACTCCGAGTTTCTACAACTCTATCTTGTTACCGACCCCGTTCTCTGCGGGGACAGGGGGGTTGTGGAGACTTGCAGGCAGGCACTTCAGTCTGGCGTTACCGCAATTCAGCTTCGCGACAAGACAGCCTCTACCAGGCAGCTGATTGAGATGGCGAAAACTCTCATGGTTCTCTGTGAGAAACACGGAGCCCTCTTTATTGTGAACGACCGCGTGGATGTCGCGCTGGCATGTCAATCGCGCGGTGTGCACCTTGGCCAGGATGATATGCCTGCGGTAGCCGCAAGAAGGCTGCTTGGAGCGGAAGCGGTGATTGGTATTTCCGTCAGATCAGTTGAGGAAGCTGTTACGGCATGGAAAAGCGGCGCTGACTATATCGCGGCAAACATGGTATTCGTTACTGACACGAAGACCGACCTTGAAAAGCCGCTCGGGCTTGATGCTATAGGGAGACTGAAAAAGGCTACTCCTCTGCCTTTGATCGCAATCGGCGGTATCAATTCGATGAATGCGGATACTGTTCGAAAGGCGGGTGCAGACGGAATCGCGGTAGTCTCTGCTATTATGGCGGCTCCAGAAGTTGATGAAGCCGTACTCGGCCTCCTTCCCGGGACGCATCACACTTGATCAGCTTAACATAAAAAAACGCAGATAGCTATCTCAAGATACTTGACTATTCTGATTATACGTTGTAACTTATTGTTGAAATTGTCTGAAGTTTCAGATACTAATCGCGGAAGGAGTATACTATGCGATTTCTACTTGTCTTACTTGCATTTGCATTAATTGCTTTTGCAAACAGCGAAACCACAGATGTGGATTTCGTCCGGGGTTCGGTCGGCGGGGGCGGCAGTGATGCCTTTCTTGATCAACTGGATTACATTGATCTGCAGGATATCGGGGGCAGTCCAAGGTGTGTCGGAGTCGGTTTTGACGGAGCCAATTTCTGGGTAAGCGATGCTCAGTCCGGAGGCGGACCTCTCTGGATTCATGTCATCGATGGTATTACTCATAATCATATTATCACCTTTGACCAGTACGAGACCACTGGATGGGGTATGCGTGACCTTTGCTGTGACGGTACTTACATTTTCGGCAGCCAGGATGAAGAAGTGGATTACTATGATATCGGAACGTACACATATGCTGGATACTACATATGCAACGCTGTCAGCCCTAACCGTGCACAGGCATGGGATGGAACATATTTCTACACAGGCAGCGGTTCTCCTAACGTTTATCAGGTAACCTGGGACGGGGTTTCAGGCAGTACTGCAACCTATACAACCTGGTCCACAGCTGTAGCAAACGGCAAAACATACGGCGCTGCCTGGGATAGTTACAATAATTGTCTCTGGGTATCTACGAACAACTATGACTTCCTTCTGTATCAGATCGACAGTGACGGAAGCCTTATCGCCGAACATACCTACAATATCGAAATAGCCGGTGGCTGTACTCCAGGAATCTACAGCGGATCATATGATAATCAGCTATGGGTTCTCGAACAGGGTGACCCGGACGCTTTGTTCTGTTATGAAACCGCTCCTCTTGCTCTTGAGCCGGATTCATGGGGTAGTATCAAGACTCTATTCTAGAAGCTCAGCTACCAGGAATCAGGGAGGGTCTTCAGATCCTCCCTTTCCTTTGTTCGCTGAACAGTAAAGGATGGTCGATCTGAAGCAGTTATATCAAATCGGAGCAGCGCTGATTTCTATCTGCGTCGTTTCTATCATTGCCTGTGGAACGACTGCATCGGAAGCAGACACATGGCTTATCTCAATCGATGACAGTACAATATCGGTTTCCAAGGCAGGAAATACATGGCTGATGCTTTCCCCTGAACAACAGAATTACTTTATTCAGAGGAACGATCATGTTAATGAATTCATAATCTCCCTTGCGAGGAAGCAGACAATCATCAGGGAGATTCACCGGCTCAATTATCTCCAGAGACCTGATATCATCGCTCTCGGTAATGCCTGGATACGCAGACAGGCTTCATTGCTGGCCCGTGAAACCATTATCGCTGCTGCTGAGGAGTCCATAACCGATGAGGATATTAATTACTTCAAGGATCATATGGGTACAACGGTCTGGTATACTGTTCTATCGGAGTCTCCGAGCGAGATGCAGTTCGGTCCCGCGCATTTGCCGGAATTACCACGCGAATTATCAGTTCATCTTGATTCCATGAATCCCGGAGATGAACTGCCTCTTTCAGATGGTTCTCTGATAAGATACGATTCAGTCATGGTAACTGATCCGGTACTGGTCAGCGAAACTCTGGTGAATTCGGAACGGGTAACTGACTTTGCCTTACAGAGATTATCAACCGCAGGGGGAAAGGCTGATCTCGAGAGAATTACCGATTCAATTCTTTCTGCGGCAGAGTCTGAAATCAGTGATACTGCCATCAATAGTCTGAGTCTATACTATTCCGGACTTGAGAACCTCATTCCGGAGGATTCGATTGTTATCTCCAGGCGCGGAATCATGACAGCTTCAGATTTTGTGCAGGAGATAGAGTATCAAAGTGGTTTTATGCCTGTTCAACCAGGCGATGCTGTCTGGCTGAAATGGTTTATCGATAATACACTTTTGAACGATGCTCTACGGCATTACTTCGCTTCAGTTAATCCTGAAGCATATTTGAATTTGTCAGCTGAAAGAGATACCTGGATGCTGAGTACCGCTTCAGATAAACTGTTCGAGGACGAGGTGTACAGTGGTATCAGGATAACTCCAGGACTGATAAGGGATGAATTCGACAATCTGATTGAAATTCCGATCGTTCCGGAGAAGCGAAGCATACAGTGTGTACAGATTCAAAGCGACGATGTTCTCGCATACGAGACAGCATTGTCTGAAGGAAACAGTGTTGATTCAATAATCGAAGGCTGTGGTTTCTGGAGATTGCTTTCAAAAGACGATCCCCCATCAAACATTACTCGCCCTCTTCTTATGGACGAAATTCCCGGATTCAGGGGAGAGGCTGTTTTCGAAATGCTTCCCGGAGATACCGTTACCTGGTCAAGCTTGTCTTCTCTGTATGAGGATTACGAGTATATGGCTTTCAGACTTGTGGAAGTATACCCTCCGCATACGGCGTCTTTTGAGGAGCTTGAGGAAGATCTTTATTATGCTGTCAGAGCAAGAATCGAGGAAGAACGAACCAGTGAATGGCTCGATGAACTTGGAGAGAAATATTCCCTCGTAATCAATGAAGACCTTCTGGAATCTCTTCCGTCTGATCC
>JAIOQY010000019.1 GCA_021108435.1 Candidatus Aegiribacteria sp. | reverse complement strand
AACCGCAGTCAAACATGTTTTCACGCAGATTTTCACTGGAAGTACCGCATCATGGCGCACTACCCCCTGAAGCAGCGGGAGATTACCACTTATAGAGCATGTTAAGCAGATAATAAAAAGAATTCATCCATGATAACCGGAGGTTTATAGAGGCTGAGGAATGACCTCGGATCTTCCAGGGCTGATGACCTGATGTCAGGAAGCTCGAGTGAGATGTACCTGTAAGTTTCTTTGAAAAGATGTTTCAGTATTGTTGTTTTGCCTGACTGCCTGGGCCCGGTAACCACAACAGCAGGAAACTCCGATACGGCTTTTAGTACCACCGACTCAAGGGAACGCTTTATATATTTCTCGGCCTCAGTTTGCTCCTTTGTTTCAAATCATGCAATTCAATTGCAAATTATCAACCCTCGAAAAGATCGAAAAGTGGTAAAATTCCACTCTTGACATTTTCTTGATATTAAAAAATGATATTGTATATGGTTTTAAAGTATCAATACAATATATAATGATAGTAAAAGGTCAAAAGTAAAGGTTTGACCCTAGAGTAGGATCATCCTTCCGCAGGAGACCTGGTCACGGCTCATGAGGGAGTAGATATAGACTCCGGATGGAACCTGCCTGCCTCTGTCATTCTTCCCATCCCAGACGGCCCTGTGGCTTCCGGATTCGAGGGCTTCATCCACGAGGAGCCGCACTCGCCGGCCACTGATATCGTGGATGGTCAGTCGCACATTGTCCCTCGAACCTGTTTCCCCGGGAATGCTGAATGGAATCGTCGTCGAAGGACCGAAGGGATTGGGGTGATTCTGTACCAAGCAAAGCTCAAGCGACTGTTGAGTGCCCGGCTCCTCTTCGATGGAGAACTGGACGATGCTGAGCCCTATGCCTTCGCTTGCTGTATAAAACAGGTCCGCGTCAACATCGGTATAGGCTTCAACAGCCCCTGAAGGCCACTGGAATACCAGTGAATCGATCACAGTCGCATCCCCGAGGCCGAACTCAACATTAAAGCTCTCCTGCGCATTGAATCCCTGATGACCACTGACCTCACGTACCTGCCACACAACCTGTGTTCCAAGAACCGCTCGGGCTATCACCCTGGCGCCGATTGCAGAAGTGTTGGAGGGGCTCCCGACACAGCGGATATTTATCCAGTGGTTTTCAGATATACCGTTGTTTCGGTAGAGGAAATTGCTCTGATCGGGGTTCTGGCCGTTAGGAACAAACATGTCGATCCAGCCATCGTTGTCATAATCAATCCAGGTAGCCCCGTTCGACCGGCCTCCGTCATTTACGATGTCACCCTCCAGAATCCGTGTGAATGTACCGCTGCCGTCGTTTCGGTAGAGGAAGTTGTTCTCATTCCAGTCATTGGTGACGTACAGGTCAAGGTCTCCGTCGTTGTCATAATCGCCCCAGGCTCCGCTGACTGAACTCCCTCCGTCGTTGACGATTTCTCCGTTCGTTATAAGAGCGAAAGTGCCATCACCGAGGTTCTGGTAGAGGTGATTGTCTTCTCCGTACCAGTTGGCGACGAAGAGGTCGAAGTCCCCGTCATTGTCGTAGTCTCCCCAGCTTCCTCCGATGGAGATGCGGTTGTCGTTCACGATCACTCCCTCGGTGAGCCTGGTAAAGGTTCCATCGCCATTGTTCCGGTACAGGAAATTATCGATCGGAATTCCGTTGAAGGGATCGCTGTTGGCAGTGAATAAATCCTGATCGCCATCGTTGTCATAGTCGCACCAGCTGGAACTCAGGCAGTGCTCATTATCGTTGACTATGTCTCCTTCGGTTATCTTCGTGAACGTGCCGTCGCCATTACCCCGGTATAGAAAATTGTCTTCAACGAAGGTAGTGAAGGCGCCGTTATCGACATAGATATCCAGATTGCCGTCGTTATCGTAGTCGACTATGCTAGAATTGAATGACCAGCCGCCGTCATTGACTATATGCCCTGAGGTAATCTTGATGAAATCGCCACCTCCCTGATTCATGTACAGATGACTGCTGATTCCATTCCAGTTCGGGACGAAGAGATCAAGATGGCCGTCGTTGTCGAAGTCGCCGAAGCTGCACCCGGAGGAGGTGCTGATGTCGGTGATAACCGGTCCCCCCGTAACCTGATCGAAGGTCCCGTCACCGTTATTGATGAAAAGCAGATTGGATCGGTCGTCGAAAGCATGGGGAATGAAGAGATCCAGGTATGTGTCGTTGTTGATGTCCCCCCAGGAGGACCCCTCGGAATAGCGGTCGTCGTTGACGATGGGTCCGGTGGTGATCCTGGTGAAGTCCTGAGCAGCAAGCTCTGTGCTCGCCAGGGAAAGGCTCAAGAGAACCGGCATTGACCATCCTGGTAGTGCTATTCCCATTGATTGATTCAGCATTGTCATTTGGACTCCTCATCTACGAAAAAAGAGAAAAGGAGAAAAGGGGTCAAATCTTTACTCTTGATACTTTCGTAAGAAGAGGAAAGCAAAATGGCAAGAGGAAAGATTTGACCCCAATAGCCTTTATCTGTTGATTACAAACCTTCGGGCAAGCATATCTCCATCCGATGTGAGGAGACACATATAAACCCCGTTGGGCATGCCATCGCAATTCCAGACAATATTATGAAGACCGGCAGATTGATTACCGCTACACAGCTTTGCTGTGCGGCGTCCGATGATATCGTATATCGTCAGGTCAACCGAACCAGAAATAGGAACAGTATAGGTGACGGTCAGGAAATCCCGGACCGGCGATGAACACAACATAGTAAGGCTGCCCTGCGCAGGCCGGGAGGGGTTTTCCATTCCCTGAGCCGAATCATACCATGCATATTTAAGAACGGCACTGATTCCCTGTGCATATGAAATGTGAGGGTTGTCATCGGTTCCGAGCGCGATGGAATTCTGTACTCCTGCGTTACTGCTTTCGTCAAGAACAAGAATATCCCAGGCGGAACCGGTCCAGCAGGCATACTTGAGCGCTGTACTCCGATATGAGATGTGAGGATACTCCTCTGAATCCACTGCTATAGAGGGTTCTTTTCCTGTAATACCGTTATTGTCAACGGTTGTTATCTGCCAGTCCGAACCGTTGTAGTATGCGTACTTCAAATCGTCGGTTATCCAATATGTGTAGGCAATATGCGGATGATCCGACTCATCAACGGAAATAGAGGTGTTAATGCCTTCGAAACCGTAATACCCGACCGTATCCAGCGTAACCTTTTCCCAGTCAGCACCATTCCAGCGGGCATACTTGAGGTATTCAGCTGCACTGATGTACGATATGTGGGGATAATCGGAAGAGTCGAGGTCAAGAGAGTTGCAATAGCCCGTGCAGGAGCCTGCTTCCACCGTAGTTACCTGCCAGATTGAACCATCCCACCTTGCGTATTCCAGAGATCCTCCTGTTTCATTACACCATGAAATATGAGGCCGATCCTGAGAATCAAGCGCAAGTGATGGCCATATGAGCCCATAACCCGAATCAACTATATCGGTTTTCTGCCACGCAGCGCCGTCCCAATAGGCATATCTTATTGTATCGCCAGGGTTACCGTGCGATGTAGAGTAGGCTATATGGGGGTTTCCAAGCAAATCCAATGCGATAGAAATGCTTTTGTCCAGTTCGTCGGGGCCGACACCAGTATCAACAGTCTCGATGAACCATTCGGTCCCCGTCCAGCATGCGTACTTCAAAGCATTGTTGTAGGCATCCAGATAGGCAATATGCGGATAATTATCCGAGTCAATCGCAATAGAGGAATACCATCCAACATTCACGGAGTTGTCTACTGTCTCGAAATTCCATTGAGCAAAGGATGTTCCCGCAGTTAACAGTACTGTAGTAATAACCAGTACAATTCGCCCTGTCATAGCCATAATCTCATCTCCTGCTGTTGTACAATCCGTTATTCCTATTCTGTCTCTGTAAATATTGTTATTCAGATCCTTTTCTGAAAGAGCATCTCTTTTCATGAATCCGATCGGTAATAATGATATAAGGAAATAGAGAAGCAATAATCCGGTTACTGAATGAATAAAGTATTTGAGGCAATACGATAAACACTATTATCGGAACTCTGATTATCTTCTCCGGGTTGATTGCGTTGAATAATACCTGTCCATCAGGAAGCGAGGAAGAAATGAAATACAGAGAACTCACCCCCGAAGAAGAACGTGTTATCCTTGATGGAGGAACTGAAGCTCCTTTTACCGGAGAATACGTTGATCATTCTCAGAAGGGTACCTACCTGTGCAGAAGATGCGGCGCAGAGCTTTACACGTCTGATAGTAAGTTCCAATCACATTGCGGATGGCCTTCGTTCGATGATGAAATAGAAGGAGCGGTTGAACGGAGACCTGATCAGGATGGAATCAGGACAGAGATTCTATGTAAGGCCTGTGGGGCGCATCTCGGGCATGTATTCACGGGAGAGGGTTATACACCTGCTGATACGAGACATTGCGTTAATTCCATATCCATGATGTTTCAACCTCTGATAACAGATGAATCCGAGTCTAATTGCTTATGATACTTTTAAGGCGTGTGTCGAAAGCCTGATTCCCCGGATTTTCCAGTATTGTCTCAACACTGGACGGAGTCCAGCCACCGGAATAGGAAACAAGAATGTGTCCTTCTTCCCCGGTGACCATCTGCTCAACATCCTTATGCAGGCAATCAACGATTGTCCTTGTAACAGGATGAGGAAAAAGGCCTGTCCATCGCGGCTCGTTCTCTTCGTACCACTGCCTGCTCCCGGCGGAAACGATTATCCTGTTGGGATTAATACGCTCGATGTAACGCAGATCAGTACCATGCATGCTGCCGTGATGAGAAGATCGAAGAAGGTCACACTTCAGTTGATCAGAAGTATCGTTACGCTCAGCCAATCCCAGAGCATCAGGTACGAATTTGATTCTGTGAGTTCGGGGGAACTCCTCTGTGATCTTCCCCCAGGATTCATATTCAGCATCACCGGCGAGTATCGCATATGAATTCAGCAGTTTGAATTTCAACACCACCGAAGCGTTATTCTTGTCTACTCCAAATGTATCAAAGCGGTTTCTAAGATCAATCGAAGGAGCAAGTACGGTTACATGAACCTTGCCAAAATCCAACTCAGCCCCGGCTGCCAATCGTATGAAGGAGACATTATGGTTCAGGATGAGCTTCTTCAGGGTATTGTTGTACCTTGAGGATGTAGTTCGGAACCCGCAGTCCCAGAAGGAATCAAGCCTGTTCTTAGATGAATCCATAGAGTCCGCGTACTCGTCAAGGAATTTTTTCAATGCGCCGTAGTGATCTTCGTGCGGATGGGTAACGCAGGCGAATTCGATGCGATACATATCTGAATCCTGATCTGTTCTGATCCTGATCAATTCTCTCAAATAATCCAGTACAAGTTCCGGACCTTTGCGTGGACCAAAATCGATAAGACCGAATCTTGCTATTGCGGGTGAACCGTAATCAGGGAACTCTACTATTGTTGCATCGCCATGACCGACGTTGAGAAAGTGAAATCTGAGATACTTATTCCTGATCATCTTCTACCCCCACCGTGCTTGCCTTCAGCAATATCCCGTACATAGTAGAGGATGCTTCCCTTGCCTGTTGTGTAAAATTCAGCCATCGGGAGGATGGAATCATTATAACTTTCTCCAGTTCCTCTCTTCCTTTGAAAGCTTTACTCCAGATCCTGTCGAACTGTTTCTGATGGAACATGAACTGAAGGAAGACCATGTCTTCCGCGAGAACTCTCGGTGTTTTCATCGATGTAAAATCGTCCTGCTTCAGAAGCAGGTTCCTCTGAGTTAGCGCTTCAATAAACAGGTCCGCTCTGACCCATGATTGAATTTCATCTGCGGATTCATCCCACCAGCTGAATACATCCCTCACAATGATCAAAGGATCGTTCATTCGGGATCGCCAGAATTTCAGGCAGAAATCGGAACCTCTGCTGACAGTTACTTGTATTTCTTCCGGTTTCTCATGATATCCTTCTCTGAATACATCTTTTCGGCAAAGATGCCACCTGAGCAGAGCAACTGGTTGTTTCATAGTACTCCTCGATCATGTCCGAAAATCTCTTGGACAGATAACCTTATTCTACTCCAGGCCAACGAACCAGCGGTTCTTCTTCTTCGCCGGATGGAGCCTGAGCCAGAGATCATCAGGCAGATAAACATTGGTTTCACAGTACTCACATATGACAATTCTTTCTTTTCCATCAATCATCAGAGATCCGCCGCATTGAGGACAGCTGAATGCTACCGGACCTGACAGCCCTTCAGGTTCACTGACATCTTCAATATCAGGCAACGCTCCTACGATCAGTTTCGCTTTGCTCATAGCTCCCTTGAACCATTCCGGAGCTGGAAATATCGGGGTCCTGGCCCCGCAGTCCGGACAGACAAGCGTATCCTGTCCGGTATATTCAGTTTCCATATCAAAATCTCTTTTGCAGCTTCTGCAGTACGCCTTCAATCTCGCGTACATCATACTCATGTTGAAATGACCGAAGATCGTGCTGCTGGATCCCTCTCCTTCTTCAAACTCATTCACAACTTCACCCTGCACGTCCTCCAACAGATCCTTCCAGACATCTTCCGGGAAATCGATCTCTGACTGGCAGCTTCGACAGAGGATTTTCCTGTATGGACCATCAATGTGAACAGGGGAATCACAATGCGGGCACTTTATGCTCATCTCAATCACGGCCCAGTTCATTCTGATATCCTCCTAAATCTGACAGCAATTCTGTCGGAATTGAATCATCGATGTTTCAATCGAGCGGCCAACAGTGTGAAATCGTCTTCGTAAATTTCCGATCCATGAAATAATGCTACTTCGTCTTCAATCAGCTGAAGTAATTCCGCAAGCGGCAGATTCCGGTTGCCGATTACAAGTTTCGCAAGCCGTTTC
Organism: Candidatus Aegiribacteria sp.; assembly: GCA_021108435.1. Taxonomy (NCBI): domain Bacteria; kingdom Pseudomonadati; genus Candidatus Aegiribacteria; species Candidatus Aegiribacteria sp. The sequence goes on along the minus strand of JAIOQY010000019.1, from coordinate 7,381 downwards.
TCGCCGTACTCTTCTTCGGAAAGGTTCATTGCCTCGCAGACTCCGTCTGTATACAAAAGGAGTATGTCTTCCGGATTGAATTCTATTTCACCCTCAGTATACAAGGCATCTTCCAGAACTCCGAAAATGATTCCACCTTTCGACAGCAGTTTTACTTCATCCTTCTGAGTGATAAGGAAGGGGGGATTATGACCTGCGTTCACATACTTCAGGATACCTTTTTTCGAATCGACAAGAACCAGAAAAAACGTAATGAACATGTCTGATGGAGTGTTCTCGAATACAAGCCTGTTAATCTTCTCAGCCGATTCAGCAAGGGATGCACCCATGGCCTGCGTGGTTCTGAGTGAAGCCTGCAGGTTCGCCATGAGAAGAGCAGCTCCTATTCCCTTGCCTGCTACATCCCCGATAGAAAGTACTGTTCTATCGTCATCGAGCGGGATGATATCATAGTAATCCCCTGCAACATCCAGGCAGAATCGTATAAGAGCTTCCACCTCAAGTTCCGGCAGATCGGGAATCCTGCCCGGTAGAAGACCTTTCTGTATGTCCCTGGCAACTCTCATCTGCTCCTGGAGTTTCTCTTTCTCGAGCTTCTCACCAAGCAGTTCCAGGTTCTCAGCTACCAGAGCTGTCTGCGCGCAAAGGTTTTCAAGTAGTTCAAGTTCCTCAGCGGTGAAATCCTCTCCTGTAGTCTTGCAGCTGATAACCAGAAAGCCGACCAGCCCGGACTTCGTTATCAAAGGGAGGAGAATCGCGCTTTTCCGCTGAAGGAACCATTCCTCCTGCTCCGACGAAAGAACTATTTTCCCGCTCGCTATAAGTTCATCGATAAGGATCGGGTTATCCCCGTTCTCAAGCTTCTGGACAATCTCATCCCTGATGTCGAAGGGCGCGGGTTCAGCAAGTTCGACTGAGAAACAGCCTTTATCTCCTACTCTGAGGACCGGATAGACTCTCTCGGCTGATAAGCCGTCGATCAGCTTCTCTTCCAGCTCCTTCCAGAATTCATCTCTATCTGTCCGGACGATGTTTGATGAAAGGAAATCTTTAAGAAGAGTTCGGAGTCTGACGCGTTCAGGATAGAAATGCTTTTCAAGCCTAGCTCTGATCTTCCTCTGTGTAGGCATGAACAGGAATGCCAACCCGATACCAAGGATCAGAGTCGGGGTCTGGCTGTTAATGCCAATATGTTTGAGTATCAGTTCTCCGAATAAGTACAGAAAACCTATGAAAATGACTAACAGGAATAAGTTAACTGCTATGAAACGTGTTCCGCGTTTAAACTTTGCCTCTACCGAAAGCAGTTTATATCTGCCGAATGCATAAGCAAGGGAAATTGGTATCAGCAGCATAAGTAAAAAGAGAATATTGCCTATTAGCAAACTGGTAACGAAGGTCAATCTTATAAACAGATGCCCGTAGTATTGCATAAGCCAGCTGAAGAGTATCGCAAATATGATTCCAGGAGCGGAACCCCATAAAACCAGTCTGGTTTGTCGTTTCTCGACGAAATTCTCCGCTTTTCTATAGTTGCTGATCAGAAGAACGTAACCGAGCGCAAGGAAAAGTGTCTGGTATATGTTTACTGCAAGGGACATAAATTGCGAAGTAATTACCAGAACTGCTCCGAATACAGCTCCCGGAATGAAGAGTATAAGATTGAAAAAGAGGCGACGTTTGATGTAGTAGCTCTTCCGAGCGGGAAACAACATGTTGAGTTTCAGCCAGAACGCAGGTGTAAAATATGTAAACGCCATGAACAGGAATAGAATAAATTGTGGTATCTTAAATGACGCATAAACATCCGCAATTGCGGGATTGGTAATAGCCATTGTCAGTGCAAGAGTAAAGCAGAATAGAGTCAGTGTGCGAACGGGAGAGGAATGTGGTTTCCTCAGAAATCCCCACAGTCCGACCAGTATCAGACCGGCCACTATCATTGTTCTTAAAATAACCAATACCCAGATCTGAAGTTTCAGGATAACAGGTATGGATCTGGTTATCACTGTAGTCGTGAAAATTTCATTGTCGTGGAGATACGTGATTACCATCTCTTCACCGGCCGGTGTATCCACATTGAATACTTTGAAATAGTTCTCCAGTGTGGAAGGCAATCCATCGACATTTACGAGTATATCACCACGCTCGGGATACGGAGGGCTCTTGAAATCATTTGTGTCTACTTCTGCGAATCTGGCAAGTGGAGAATCTTCGCGAAGTCTGATAAGACTCCACATGTCCCCCATGCTCGAGAAGGTAATTACCTTAGAGAACTCCCTGGTGATGAAAGCTGTGGAAAAGCAGATAATCAGTAAAGACACTGTTATCATCAGCACAAATATGAATCTTTTCACAAAGCACCTCCGCGATATTATCATACTAGTATAATCAAGTATTGAAGGAAATCCAGTTTATTCACTTCTTCTGTATCCATGTACTGTATATCTGTCCCGTTTTCCGGGGGTGCTTTTTCTACCCCACTCGCTCACATCGGTCAGATTATCACGAATGTCTGAAGGACAATATTTAAGAGCTTTCCTAAGCAATGATTTCAGTTCATCGATGAACTGATACTGCGGATTGAATCTGTAAAGAAGAGTTCTTCCCTTAAAGCAGCTCAGGAGTATTCCGCCTGCTTCAAGTCTCTTCAACTGTTTCTGAACGGGATCAAGACCTGTTTTGAAGAATCCTGCAATCTCACGGGCGTAGCCTTCTCCCCGTGCATAAATGAAGAGCAGAACCTTTTCACGTATACCGGACCCAAGGAGCGGTTCAAGCATAACGTTCTCGAATATAGGTCATATGTACTAATTTGTAAGACATGTGTACTATTATAGCGTACAGTATCCTGTCATGCAACACGTATCAGTAATTAAGTTACTTCTGTTATCCAGTCCAGGTAATCCTGAAAAGCGTCAATTACAGGCAATACGATGATTTCGGGTGTCTCGTAAGGGTGATTTCTTCTTACGAATTCCATGAGTTCCCTCGAACGGGATCGAAGGGTTTTCATCACACAGAGCCATTCCTCCTCCATACAGATCTCACCCTTCCAGGTATATAAACTCGTAACCGGTCCGGATACCTGAACACATGCGGCTAGTTTTTCTTCAACTACCCTCCTGGCAATCTCCTCTGCGTATTCCCTTGATTTAACCGCAGTTGTAACCTGAACCATCACATTTTCAATCAAATCGTATCACCTTTCAGGATTGAGTCTCCAGAGTCCTTTAACACGTCTCTGAAGGGTCAGCCATAAAACGGTGCAGACAAGAACAGCAAAAACAGCTATCAACAGGATTCCGTACGAAAACCATCCGCCCTCGAACATCAGAGCGATTCTTCTCATCAGTGATTGCGGGATATAGGGAATAAGGAATTTGATGCTCAGCGGAATACCGAATGCTATCAGCATGAGAACCACAGCGAACCATTGCTGTCCGCTCCTGACTGTTTTTGCCTTCATTGAAACATGGAGTCCCGTAAGCGTTCCGATCACTGAGGACACAAGACCTCCGGCAAGAACAGCACAGAATACCATCAGGGATGGTATTGGCCTGATCCGTACTATTGACCAAACAGTGAACAGAAGCAGAACCGTCCATGAAGTACCTGCAGCAATCATTATGGAAAACAGCGTTTTGCCGCCAAGAAATTCCATTGGTGAAAGGGGTGCTGTAAGCAGCGTTTCAAGAGTGTTTCTCTCCCGCTCTCCCGTAATAGCGTCAACCGCAATCGGACCGGCGACATAAAGAGGTATTAAGGCAAAAACTGCAAAAGCAGCGGTTGGATTGTCAAATGATCCTGGCAGGATGAACCCGAACACGACTCCATAGATGGCTATGAATCTGAAAAGTCCCATCTTTCCCATAGCTCTGTAAAATCTGATCCATTCCCTCTGAATGACAGCCTTCATCGTGAATTATTCCCTGTGAGTTCCATGAAAATGCTGGACAGGTTTTTTCTGAACGGTTTAAACTTAATCACCCTGTTGCCTGATTCAATAAGCTCGGACAGAATATCAGCCGGGGGATCATCACACCTGATAGTTACGAAACCGCTCTCTCCCGGTGAATATGATTCCCCTCTGAATAGTAGGGATCCGGCTTCTGTAGTAACCGAGTACCTGCCGCTGGAAGTACTGTCCAGCTCACCCGGTCTACCGGACAGAATCAGTTTCCCTGAATCAATTATAGCAACAGTATCGCTCAGCTCCTCCGCTTCTGAAAGATTGTGAGTAGAAAGGAGAACAAGCCTGCTCTTCGAAAGAGTTTTAATAGCTTCCCTCACTTCGGAAGCTCTGACAGGATCAAGAGAGGATGTAGGCTCATCAAGAATGACCATATCGGAGGACAGCATAAAAGTTCGCGCAACTGCGACAATTCTTCTGTTGCCGGTGGAGAGGTCATTCACCTTAGTTTGTTTCAGATCTTCAATTCCCAGTTTCCGGAGAATCTCACATACGAGAATTCCGGCTTCCTCTTTTCCAAACCCATGAAACCCTGCCCAGATGTTCAGGTTTTCATAAACGGTCAGCGAGGGCCCAAGGCCGTCTTCCGCAAACAGAACAGAGATCCTGTTTCTTGGAAAACCTCTCTTCCACGGATTCTCTCCAAAAATGTTCAGAATTCCTGCTGACAGCCATACGAGTCCTGTTATCGCCCTGATCGCAGTGGTCTTTCCCGCACCATTTCTTCCAAGGAGAGCGAATACGCCTTTTTCAGGGATCTCAAGGTCGAGACCATCAAGAGCGGTAACCGTTCCGTATTTCACAAGCACATCGCGAAATACAACAGCACTATTACCTGGCATGTTTCTCCAGAGAGTTAAGATAATGACAGAGTCTGTTCACGAGGAAATCAAAGAATATTTCCCCTTTCTTCTCCGAAACGAAACTCAGATCAGAACCGGCACCCCCGTCAGGATAGAGTTCTTTCCACTTATTCGGTGATATGACAGAACCGGAAGGGGGTTCAGGAGGATACTTCATTTTCCTGAACTTAGGCATTTGCTTTCCCATAAGATGCCAGACCATTGAAACTTCTGTAACAGTCACATGGAATCCCGGATCGGGGCAGAACAGCAATTTCTGTTTCTCCACAGCTCCAGGAAGCTCCCAGTATGGAAGGTATCTCATATCAGCATCGGAGCAGCTGCCCGAAGCTTCTCTTAAGCCCTCTATAACAGCATTTCTATTCCCGCCGTGCCCGCTTACAAAAAGGATCTTCCGGAAACCGTGAGCATAAAGAGATACAGAGATATCCCTTGTTATCGCGGCGAGTGTGCTTGATCGGAGAGTTACAGTTCCCGGAAACGCCATGTGACAATCCGATGCGCCAAATGTAACAGCTGGAGTAAAGGCTGTTCCCGTCTCATGCCCTGCCGCCGCGCAGAGTCTTACCGGAATAATCGTGTCGCAGGCCAGCGGTGCGGCAGAGCCATGCTGTTCCAGTGATCCAACCGGAACCATCACCGTTGTCCTCGTACTTAAATACTCCTTTACATCCGAGCTTAGTGCTCCCGCAAGATTCATTTTCTTTCCTCCTCTTGTCTGCAGCTTTACGCTGAAGCATACTCGCCGGGAAGGGTCAGGTAAAATATGAAGCAGATAGTTATTGATGCGGGTGGTTGCTCCTGGCAGCGTATCCCCGTGAAAACAAAGTTGATACTTAAAGATGATGATCTACTGGGCGCAATTGGAGACGGCCTGAAAGAATCGGATGTAACCCTTTTTCCCGACGATATACTGTTCATAAGTGAAAAAGCAGTCGGGGCAAGCCAGGGAAGGTACTATCTGCTGGATGATGGTTCACTCCATCCGAGGCGCCTTGCTGTATTACTGAGCAGATTCGTAACAAAAACACCACATGGAATCGGCCTGGGAATGCCGGAGACCATGGAGTGCGCCCTTAGGGAATGCGGTACCCTTCGAATACTGTTTTCAGCATTCATAGGCGCTCTGGGCAAGCTCTTTGGCAGAAAAGGCGGCTTCTATCGGATTGCAGGTTCGAAAGCCAGATCAATTGACGGACCCACCAACGGAACAATTCCGCCATTCAACAGAGCAGTCAGTCTTGCACCAGATAATCCGAACGGAGTCTCGGAGATCATAGCAAAGCGTTTCAGCTGTAAAGCTGCTGTGGTCGACATCAACGATCTGGGTGGAAATATCCTCGGTGTCTACCCGCCTGATCTGAACAAGGAACTTCTTATAGAAATTCTCAGAGACAACCCGCTGGGTCAGGGAACGGAAAGCACACCGGCAGGTATTATCAGACAGGTGTCTTCCTGATTATAGAGCCCGCTAACCCGCGAATTTTACCACCTTCCCGGTATTTATCGGAAAACTGTCAGCATTTCTGAAGCAACAAATTCACCTGATATCATTCGGATTATATAGATGCCGGGGGGAAGATCGGGAAAGGAAACATCATACTGGCCGGGCTGGAAGATTTCTTCGGTGAGTATAAAGATGAGTCTGCCTGAAACATCAAAGGCTTCAATACGCACAGAGGCTGCTTCCGGGACGGAGAAAGTCAGCTTTCCCCCGCAGCAGGTCGGGTTTGGTGAAGAAAGAGCAAAACCGCGGGGTTCCTCTTCCGCAAGCCCGAGAGGTGTCCATTCGGCTGCAACCTGGTGGAGTATCGGCGTGATCCTCGAATCATCTGTTTCCATAACGAGCCGGTACTGGAAGAAATTCGCGCTGTCGGGAAGCATATCCTCGAGATTGAAAGGCGCGTAGAAAATTGCGGACCATAGTCCAAGAAAATCGGGATTGCCGGATGCCCGAACCATGAATCCGAGGGATGTTCCAGCGGGTAATGCTGCATCCCAGGTGAACCAGTTCCATTGTGGAACATATCCAACGTCCAGAATACTGGAAGTAATCTGACCTTCAGGCAGGTATTCATAGAAATCGATCCATCTGCTACCTGCTGAAGAATTGTAAGAGTGTCCAAGGAAAACATCATCTTTATTATCATCGCTTATATCCGCGTTGACGGCATAAGTCGAAATCACGCATTCTGAATCGTGGAATGGCCACAGTTCACCCATTACTCCAGGGTTTTCAAGCCAGAAGCCAATTTCCTGATCCCCCGAAAATACATCCGGATCACCGTCCAGATCCACATCCGGCAGCGCAATGTTGACACTTTTTATCAGTGTACTCAGTATCTGCGATTCCCACATATCTCCGCTGTTCCAGAACAGGGTTAAACCAGAGTATACTGTTGCCAGGCATTCCATCGGGGGGGATCCATCGAGTTCGCTCATGTAGATGTACTTGATATTGCCATTAGCTGCTCCCAGGGGATCCCTCTCCCATGTGAGACCGGTGTCCTGATTCACGTAAATCAGGATAGAATCGTTTTTGCAT
>JAIOQY010000018.1 GCA_021108435.1 Candidatus Aegiribacteria sp. | reverse complement strand
CCGGATAAAGACTTTATTCGCAATACTTCTTGACAGTAATCAGGGCAGCATCAAGCTTCTGGAAAAGTATGGTTTTGAAAAATGGGGACATATGCCGCGAGTAGCTGAATTTGACGGAATTGAAGCAGGGCATCTGTACTATGGGCTTCGAATAGATAAACGCTGACAGAAGGATACACTAGAAAGGTATCCTGCCAGCATTTCATATAAGTACTTGATACAAGAAGTTAGACGATTCTAAAGGGATGGGAATTCAATATGTCCACGATCAAGCCAATTGTTGAAGAACGCTCAGTATTCCACATCCTGGCATCTCACTTTTCGGGTCCGGTAACCGAATTAAGGGGCACTGAAGGTGGTCTTATCGCACAGACCTTCATCTTCAGAACCGATGAAAAGGATTACGTAATTCGTTTCAACGCCGATAACATGGATGCCAACTTCGAGAAAGAGAGATATATTGCCGCGAAATATAACTCTTCCGATGTCCCAATCCCCGAAGTAATCGATATCGGGCGGCTGCATAAGCTTCACTACTGCATTACGCCAAGGATCGTCGGCGAACACCTGGATCGACTCTCTCCGGAGGATATCTCACTGGCCTTGCCTTCGGTAATTAATACATTGAATGCGATCCACGACACAGACATCGGACAACCACAGGGTTATGGTTTATTCGATGGTCAGGGGCAAGGTTTCTTTTCTGACTGGTCTTCGAATCTAACCTACGTGAAGGACGAGGAGCGATCCGATGGTTTCTATGGCAAGTGGCACAACCTGTTTAAGACCAGCTTCCTTGATCGGCAGCTGTTTGATCGAGTGTACGGGCAAATGGAAGGACTATTAATCTGTTGCCCGAATAAGAAATATCTCGTTCATGGCGGGTATGGATTTGGAAATCTTCTGATCAACAAAGGACAAGTTTCTGCTGTACTTGACTGGATTGACTCGAAGTACGGCGATCCGCTCTACGATGTAGCCTGGCTTGACTACTGGGATGCCGGACGTGGTTACAGGGATATTTTCAGGGCGGACTACAAACACCGGGCTGTCGATATGTCCGGCTTTGACGAGCGGCTTCTGTGCTACCAGTGCTACATTGCACTCGATAGTATGAGATTCTTCGCCAAATCAGACGATCATGGCGGCTACAGGTGGACGACGGATCGCATCGAAGGTTTGATTGGGAACAGACGGGTTCAATAACAGCTTCAGAAACAATGGTAAGGATGAAATGAAACAGCAAGAAAGATTATCTTTCATAATAATAGTATTGCTTTTGATAGCTGCATGCCGATCAGACGATACAACCACAACTGCATACACTCCTGCATCCATCGAACAGGCCATAAAAAACGGTGAATTAGGGGATGATTTTGCGGAGAGAGCTGAAATATCGGACAATCTCAATGTTCAGGAGATAGAAATCTCAACGATTCCGTTTCAGGTTTTCACGTTTTCGGATTACCAGGCAGGCTATACACTGATCGTAGAAAACGACAAACTTGTCTTGCTATGCTCGGGATATGGTGGCGGCTATGCCGGGGGATTTCAGATAAGTGAGGTAGATGGAAGAAGAACACTGACCTACAAATTCAATGTTGGAAGTGGTGTAACTCGCGAACTTTCCGGAAGCTATGTTCTTGGATCAGGGCAGGCCGAATGGCAGGATCTGACTGATATTGAACCTTGACATAGTATTGCACCTGACCGGATAGTGCTTCGTACACCACTTACGAGGGTTCTACTCTTCAAGATATCCATACAATCATTGTTATGTATTTTGAAAGGAGACTAAAATGAAAGTTACTAATATCCATAAAAGAATTATCAATCAGCCAGAAGAGAATATCTCGAAAATTCTTGATACTTTGTCATCCAATAATGATCTGTTATGGCCAAAGGAAAAATGGCCTCCAATGGTTTTCAAGAAAGGGTTAGTTGAAGGTGCAACAGGTGGACACAGACCTATCAGATATTCAATCAAGAAATATGTCCCCGGAAATTTAATTGAATTCGATTTCATGAAACCTGACGGATTTAAAGGAATTCATAAATTTGAAATCACAGAAATAGAAAAAGACAAAACTGAGTTAAAACATACAATAAGCATGACTCTATCAGGAAAAGGAATGCTTACCTGGTATTTTGCTATAAAGTGGCTTCATGATGCTTTGCTCGAAGACTGCATGGATAAAGCTGAAAACAATTTCCTGACAGAAAAAATGCATTCAGACTGGAATTTGTGGGTTCTATTTTTAAGAAGAATTTTTAGAAGAAAAAAGTAATACACGTAACAGAACTCACCCGAATATTCTTGCTGTGTTTATGAATCGAGTGATCAAGGTGTTCAGGATTGAAAGAGAAATGAAGACATATCTGCACAAGATTGACACGGAGACACCAGGCAACCGGTATGATGTTACGCCTTTGTTCGCAGACGCAGAAGGCTTTGCACAACTCGTTGTAGACCTTGCTAAGCCATTCCAGAACACTCAAATTGATTTCGTAGCCTGTGTTGATGCACTTGGCTTCATCCTTGGTACTGCCATCGCACGTTATCTGGAGATCGGAGTTATCACTATTCGTAAGGGAGGTAAGCTCCCGGTCGAGACCGACGGCGAGAATTTCCGGGACTACTCTGGTAAACTCAAACGACTCGAGATTCGAAGAGATGTATTACCAACAGAAGCTCGAGTACTCCTGGTTGATGAGTGGATTGAAACGGGATCACAGATTGAAGCTGCTGCAAAACTGATTGAGGCACAAGGCGGAATTATTGTCGGTATCGCGACAATCAATATGGATGAGAATGATATGACGACAAAGATCAGCAGGAAATACAGAGTCCACACGATCTGGAAAGCCTGAAAAACCTATAAAGCCTTCCTCTTTCAAGAGATAAACTTCCGCAATAACAGAAGAAGAGGTTCAGCTGGTCTGTCTCTCAGTCAGGCAGGTCATCTAAAACTTGCTGCATACTTTGCTTGTACTTCCGGAAAGCATCTCTCCCTTCACCAGTAAGGCGTATCATGGTATGTGGTTTTTTACCTTTAAATTCCTTCTTGATAGCAACGTAACCAGCATCTTCCAGCTTACTCAAATGTGTTGAAAGATTGCCCCACGTCAGTCCGGTCATGCGTATCAAGAAGATGAAGTCAGTACATTCGACAACATATAGATAAGTTAGAACCAAGAGCCTGGCCGGAGCATGGATGATCCGATCAATGTCCACGAGAGGATGCAGATCTTCTTTACCGGTTTTCGTACTCGTCATTCTACGCCTCCGCTGTTGGGATCGGATGGTCGCGCAGGAAGCGGATCAATATCGTCGTTCCAATGAGCAGAATGATGCTTGCTGAGACAAAATATGCACTGAGGCTGATACCTTTCAGGTTCGGGATCTGCTTCAGGATGATGCGAACGGGAAGAGCTACCGCAAACAACACACCATAGGCGTACAGGCGGTTAAGATTCAGAAAGTGGGCTGCTAAGCTGAAGCCGACGATGAACAGCACCACCCAGACAATCACAGGCATGGATATTCCGGTTGCCAGCTCAGACGGAATTCTGTTCGTTGCGAACAAGACTCCCAGAAACAATGACAGGAACAATGTGACGGATACTATTGTCAAAATCAAGCTCAGTAAAGATTTCCGATTCGGTCCAAATTTAACCAGGCCCATTCGAGGGATGGTTATGAATTTCTTTCCGCTCCACAATGCCAGCATGACCGGAACGCTTAGAATCATAATCCACCAGTCCGAGAGAGGTATGACCTTCTCCAGCAATGGGGCGATACCCATCGTCAGGAGCCAAAGACCCAGGACAATATCCCACACGCCATCCTGGAATGTAGAAGTGAAGACTTTTCGCTCAATTTCTTTCAAACTGATTTTCTGTGACATGATCAACCTCCAGTGTAATTTATAGGTGTTTCTAATCAAAAAGTACTTTGATTATCAAAGTTCTTTGAATGAATATGATAGAATCAGGATAATGTCAAGTACTGTAACCCTGGAATTTCGAAAACACCCTGCTGTCTGACATATCGGAGCCCGATAATCTTTTCACAAGAACTGTCAGAGGGATAAGAAGGGAGGGGACTAACACAGGCTGAGTTAGCCCGGAAGCAAGGTACTGGAATATGATTTTAGGTCTCCATCCCTGTTTGGGGCTGTATTAGCAAAGAATCAATCAACCTTTTCGAGTACTACCCAGGAGGGTTCACCGTCATAGAAGTCGTTTTGTGTAAGAGGAATCATCTCAGGTTCAACGGATGACTGAAGACCGTAGATGAACAGTATTTCCGAGTCTGGTTCGCCGGACTGTGCCGTTTGGCATATGTACCAGTCACTCCCTCCATCAGCCGGATCAGGCACCGGATTCAACCGATCCCAGGATGAGCTATACTCAGATACGACTTCTCCACTTTCGGGAACTATCCGAGTGTAGTAAAGCTGGTCCGCTCTTCGGAAGGGGACGAGGAGTTCTCCGTTTGGATAGCGACGAATGGGACCGAGTACCTCGTCACCCGGGGTCGGGAAATCCGAGGTGACAAGAGCATCGTGGACATAGGCAAGTTTTGCCAGGGCTCCGCTCTCCCAGGCCCTCAATGCGCAGACGATACCAAAACCGGAGACATGGCAGGGGTAACGGTAGTTCCCTGGTTCCAAGCTCTGATTATCTATGTCACCGGTCATGGTTCTGCAGTAATAAAGAGCGCTTATCTCGTCGATCATTCCGTTTTCAATGGAAGCTGGATCCGTGAAGAGGCTGATGGAACTAAGATCCGGTTCCTCAAGTACGGAGAAATACAGTCGCTCGCCATCTGCGGACCAATCCAGATCGCGCTCGGTGTCCGGCGTATCGGTCAGGCGCACCAGACTTCGGGTGTGCCCATAGGGCCCCAGGTGAACTAAAATGATGTCCGGCTGCCCGAACATCTCCGAAACCCATGCGATTCTCCAACCTTCAGGGGAAAGAACGGGGTGGCGATCCTCGCCCTCAAAAGCACATACCCGTTTCGGTCGACCCTCGCTTAAATCCATGAAGAAGATATCAGAATCACCATAGCGGTCTGAGACCCAGGCCAGACGGCCTGATAAGTTGTTCTCCGACAGGAGAGCCAGCATATCCGTTACAGCTGTATCTTCCACTGCCAGGGATATGGTTATTAACACCAATATGCTGAGAATGATCAGTTTCATAATATTCTCCCGTATACACCTATCACTGAAGCTCAATATATTGCAGTATGCTCAGCTCAGACCATGAAAGCAATCCCATTGAAGTCACTTATTCTGGCTTCTCATTTCAACAGACACAGGCCGGTTGTTTCTGTGATATTTCCGGATTGAATTCTGCAGAAGTAAAGACCGGCTGAAACAGGCTCTCCGTTCTGGTACGTGCCATCCCAGATATAAGAGTGCTCTCCAGATCCAAGCTCAGACTCTGTCAGGGAGCATACAATCCTGCCGGAAAGGTCATACACTTTCATTGAAGTGTATCCCGGCTCGGAAAGCTCAAATGAGATGGATGCGGTGGAATAGAAGGGATTCGGGCTTGCATATAAACCAATTCTGGAAGAACTTAGGTCAAGTCTGTGTGAGGGCTCCGGTCCAATCCCTGTCTCGGTAACAGTGAAGTTAACGGTATCAGCGGCAAAGGCGATGCCCTCATCGAAAGCGGTGACTATAAGCTCGTTCTCACCGATATCGGCGTAGAGATCATCCAGATATGTGTACTTCAAACCTGTGCCAAAAGCATAGAGATTTCCGTCAATCGCCGGGATGTATAGAATCCCGTCAGTGATTGCAGGACTACCGTCGAAGACGGTTGCCGTTGTCATATAAGTCCAGATGGTATCTCCAAGGACACAATCCAGGGCAATCACTCTTGCACTATCGTTGTAAGAGTTTTCACCAAAGAACACTGTTCCGTCTGCAATCCCGGGTGAACCATGTATAGTGAAATCACTTGTCCAATTGAAGAATCCATTCAACGCATTCACCGATGCAAAGGGTGGATAATTCGAACCTATGTAAAGAGAACCTGCATGATAGGCGGGAGTAGCAGTAATTCCATCTCCAAAATCGGTTTCCCAAATGGTCTCTCCGGAATTGGCATCAATTGCACGTAGATAACCATCATATCCTCCAATGTAGATAACTTCGTCGACTACAGTTGGCGATGAATCCCAATAACCTTGATAAGAGTCATCATTTTCCCAGATTACATCTCCAGTACCTGCATCCAAAGCATGCAAATAGCCAATTGATGAACCAAGACGGTATGTGGGGATGAACAGCATATCCTGCCAAACTGTCATGCAGCTTACAGTATGACCTTGTACTTCGCTAAACCAAAGCTCAATGCCTGTGTTTGCATCAAGGCAATAGATCCGGCTTTCATTGTATCGAAGAGCACAGTAGACTTTACCATTACTCACAACAGGTGTACTTCCAGTCCAATTGGCATCACCGAAAGCCCAGATTCGCTCTCCTGTCAGGGCGTCAAGGCACCAGATAGAATCACTTGCTGTGTACAGCCTGCCGTCTTTTACTGTAACAGCATCGTCTGTGGAGCCAGTTCCAGTGAATATCCACTCCACATCACCGGTAGTTGCATCCAGCGCAAACAGCGTGTCTCCTCCCTCGTTCTGTGGGTAGTATACCAATCCATCCACAACAACAGGGGTGGGGAATTCGTGCACAGTCCCGGTAATTGACGCAGTCCAGAGTATTGTATTGTCCGTTGGGGCAGGTGATTCCGAGTAACCGTGATGCAGGTCATTCTGCATATATGTGTACCAATCGGTGTTTAACCTTGGTATCTGAATCACTGATTGACCGTTGAGCGAGTAGTGGACTGAGTCGGCTTTCTCGTTTTCGTTCTCCACAATGGCCCTGACGGTGAGCCAATCACCGTTATAGGTCTCGCCATCGAAAGGTTCAGTAATTGTAAGATTGGTGGTTGATATGAGGATTGCTGTAAGGAGAATTACGAAATCCATTCTGTCCTCCATTTACAATCAGCAAAATGATTGTGTGGATTCCATTTCTGTCTTGAATCCGATGCTTATCTTTATACCATTCCATATGATGCCCGGTCAAGTACAATGGAATGCATTATACTGAATTGAATCGAGCTGATCTTGCCAGGAAACTAGAACTATCCAGAGCCAGAGTAACCCAGATGCTCAACCTTCTGAGACTTTCTGAAGAACTCATCAGGGAGATAGAGGAGCTTGGTGATTATTGGAAAGGCAGCTCGTTACCGAGAGACAATTACGCAGAAAGAAAACAAAAGCCGTTGATCAGTGTACATAGTGATCCGGGTGATCTCACTCTAGGGGTGAAGACCACAAGTGATCCGAGTATATGGTAACATTCCTGAAACATCTTTAAGACTATCTTGACAACTACTCAATACATTGAGTAAATTAACTCAAAGTAATGAGTAATTGGAGATATCATGTTTAGAAAATCTGAATACAACGTACTTCTGAACCGAATGCGAGAACCATCCAGACGAATCCAGGTTGTTTCCGGCCCCAGACAGGTCGGGAAGACAACTATGGTTCGGCAGGTTCTTGACACTCTTGAATCAGATGGAAAAGCAATTATCTACGCAACTTCAGATCTTCCGGCTCCGGCGGGAAGTGTATGGATAGAGGAGCGCTGGCAGGCTGCACGTATTCTCGCTATGGAAACTGATGCTATTCTTGCTTTGGATGAAGTGCAGAAGATACGTGACTGGTCAGAAACTGTGAAGTATCTGTGGGATGAAGAGAAATTGCGGGATAATCCTCTCTCAGTTGTACTTCTTGGTTCATCCGCTCTGCTGATGCAGGAAGGGCTTACGGAAAGCCTCGCCGGGCGCTTTGAATTGATCCGTATGGGGCACTGGTCCCTGAATGAAATGCATGAGGCTTTCGGATTGGATCTGGAGGAGTATCTGGTTTTTGGCGGTTATCCTGGAGGAGCTGACCTTTCAGGTGATTTCAGCAGATGGAGAAAATACATTCTCGATTCACTCATAGAAACATCTATATCACGGGATATCCTTATGATGACGCGAGTAGATAAACCCGTTCTGTTACGGAAACTGTTCATGCTCGCATGTGAATATTCCTGTCGGAAAGTGAGCTACAACAAGATGCTTGGGCAACTTCATGATGCAGGGAATACAACTACACTCGCGCATTACATGGAGCTATTGCAGGATGCTGGATTGATTGCTGGTTTGCAGAAATACTCGGGCAGTCAGATTCGAAAACGCGGTGCAAGTCCGAAGATGCTGCCCTTGAACACAGCACTGATCAGTGCTGTTAAAGGATATGATCTTAAGTATTTAAGAGAGAATCCTGTATACAGAGGAAGGATTATTGAAGCAGCTGTTGGTGGCCATTTGTACAGAGAAACAGTTTCTAATGTGGAAAATGATCTTACTTACTGGAATGCAGGTGGAGATGAAGTGGATTATGTACTGACGGAAAGGAATCGTGTGCTTGGTCTGGAGGTTTACTCAGGTTCAAGAGGTCATACCCGAAGAGGTATGGCAAGATTCATTAGGAAGTATCCGGATGCCGAGGTATTGCTTGTAGGTGGGGATGGCGTTCCGATTGAAAAAGCTCTGCGAATGAACCCTTCTGAATACTTCGCATGATAAGATATGATCACATCTCCTATATGGGAATGCGGGGGAAAATAGAACCTCGGGGTCACCAGCTCCGTACGGGCAGAGCCTGATGCAGTATTATCATTTCAGTTAAATCATTCAGGTGAAGTGCAGGAGACACGTTATGTTGAGAGTAAATCATGTCATGGCTGGAAAATGATCGTCAGAAGAGCATATGGCTTCAGAAACTTCGAAAACTATAGACTGAGAGTAAGAACCTTATGTGCTTAGATTGGATAGGTGCCCCTGTTAATGGTGTAGAGCCGAGCCGAGCCCATCATGTCGCTTTTATAGGTGGGTGGCACTGGTGCCTCGGTCGTGTCTCCCAGCGAACCATCATTTTGTATGATACAACCCGATCCAATCAGATAAATCGCCAACCGAAGAAAACTTTCAGTAATCCAATCATCCTTACTCGTGAGATGTCCCTAATGATGGAGATGGAAGAATTGAGTCGAGTTGATCTCGCAAGGAAGCTCGGATTATCAAGAGCAAGAGTGACGCAAATGTTGAATTTGCTTGGATTGCCCGAAATGCTAATCTCAGAGATAGAGGAGATGGGCGATTACTGGAGCAGACAACTTATTACTGAAAGGCAGTTGAGGGGGTTATCTCAAGTCTGATTGCTATCCTTGACTCAACTTCAGGTATTGAAATACAAGCAAATGGAGAATTTAGAATATCATTGTTACGGAAATGAAATAGGATGGCATTATGACTTTCGGAATGATCCTCACAGCAATCCTGATATCAGTTACCAATCTTACAATTACCGAACCTGTTGATGGTGAAACCTACGATGGAGACTGGCTCCCACTCCGAGCCATCGTTGAGAATGAGAATGAGCTCCCTGACTCAGTACACTACAACCTCAATGGACAGACTGCCGTCCTTATACCCCGCTTGAATACTGACTGGTATACCTACATGCAGAATGATCTGCATCATGGTTATTCGGAATCTCCAGCGCCTCATGACAACACGGTGCTTTGGACAGCGCCTATCACTGGAACAGTGCATGAGTTCCCCACGCCTGTTGTTGTGGATGGATTGGTATACTATCCGCAGGATTCTGGCGGGGAAGATCTGTATGCTCTGGACGCCGCCACTGGTGAGGTAGAGTGGGTATTCACCGGAACCGGTTACACTGACGATGCTGTCACAGTCAAAGATGGTAAGCTTTACACAGCCAGTGATTCTATCTGGTGCATTGATGCGCTTGAGGGGGAGATGATCTGGGTTTTCGGTGATGCGGATTGGCATGGAAGTACGCCTGCCGTCAGTAATGGGAAAGTGTATTGTTCCGGATACAATAATCAGATAATGGATCTGTATTGCCTGGATGCCTTAACGGGATCCAAAATATGGTCAATTGAAGATTTTCCCGGTCATTGCGCAAGCTGCATGACAGTGTGGCAGAATCTACTGATCATACCATCTGTCAGCAATATGCAATACGAAGGTGCACTCTTTGCAGTGGATTGCAATACAGGTGAAATTATGTGGATTAATAAATTTCCGCCTTCAGACTACTGGGATTCTTCTCCGAATATAGTCGATGGAATAATATACATTGGTTGTATGGATGGGTATCTACGAGCGATAGATGCTGTATTTGGAGAGACAGTATGGTTGTCGAATATTTGTAATAGTAATGCGATTACAGCAACTCCCGCCTATCATAATCGTAACATATACGTTGGTGGTCAAGATCCTCCTTTCGCTTCTGTAGATTCATTAGCTGGTGTTTTTAATTGGTTGCAGGATTATGAAATACATGGATCTCCTGCTGTTGCTGACGGGATGGTGTTCTTTGGTGACTACTCTCACAACGATAGTGCTAGAGTCATCTCATTGGACTGTACTACTGGAGATACAGTATGGACATATATGACAACTGCTAATCGTTTCCAGGGAAGTCCTTCAATAGTTGATGGAGTTTTGTATATCCCAGCCATCGATGGCAATCTCTACGCCTTCGGGACCGGTCTGAAGTACACGTACCGTGAAGATTATTTCTACGCAGATGTAGGTCCTAATGAGCTAATAGTGACCTCATTCGATAATGGTGCTGCTGTTGCAGCAGATACCATTAATTTCACAGTCACGCAAACTGGTATTTCACTGGAACCTTCCACCAGGCTTGCTTTATGCGCCAGCCCGAATCCATTTTACTCCTCGGCATCAATATCTTTCGAGCTTTCCGAACCGGGATGGACCTCAGTTACAGTGTACGATCTGTCTGGAAGAATCGTCAGAACACTTGAGAATTCAGAGCTTGGAAATGGTCAGCACTCCATCATCTGGGATGGAAGGAAAGAGAATGGTGAGGTTGTTTCGGCTGGACTTTACATATGCAGGATACAGTCAGGTGGGGTTTCAGAAAACACAGGTTTGTGTCTATTGAGATAGAAGTGCCACTGTTAATGGTGTAGAGCCCAGCCGAGGCTCCATGTCGTTTTTAATGGTGGGTGGCACTGGCGCCTCGATTCCCGATCTACTCGAACC
>JAIOQY010000017.1 GCA_021108435.1 Candidatus Aegiribacteria sp. | reverse complement strand
AGGATTCTAACAGGACCGATTGATGTAAACTGCTACATCATCGGATGTCCGGTATCCGGCGCCGCTGCTGTAATAGATCCGGGCGGTCATGGGGCGAGGATACTCGAAAGACTCGAATACAATAAGCTGACTACTGCTGTTATCATCAATACTCATGGGCATTTCGATCATGTCGGAGGGAATGCTTACCTGATGCGGGAGACTGACGCAGATCTTCTTCTGCATGCTTCCGGTTTGCCTTTTCTTCAGAGAGCTCGGGAACATGCCGACATGTGGGGTATGGAATTTGAGGATTCTCCTGAACCTACGCGTCTGCTCCAGGGTGGTGAGATTCTTGCAGTTGGTAACCTGAAACTTGAAATCATTCATACCCCTGGTCATTCACCTGGGGGAATAAGCATTTACCTACCAGGGCATGTCTTTACAGGTGATGCGCTATTTGAGGGATCAATAGGCAGAACTGATCTTCCCGGAGGAAATCTTGAAGAGCTCATATCCTCGATCAGGGAGAAGCTTCTTGTTCTTCCGGGAAAGACTGTTGTTCATCCAGGGCATGGTCCCGAAACGACGATTGAGAATGAGAAAAGATATAATATATTTTTAAGTTAGCGTAATACTCCGGTAATCATTCTGAATCTGCTGTCAGCACCCTCGAAACCTGGTTCAACAGTGTTCAGGATAATCGCTGTCAGACTGTCTTCTGCAACGTATACGTCTCTTATTCTGTATTCCGATACATATTCGTATCCCGGTTCGGGAGAAGAATCCTCCTGAAACAGAAGCATCTCACCGGATTGATCCGTAATTATCATTTCAAGGAGAACCGGACAGTCGAACATCGTCAGCCACTCAGGTGAGGATTCAGGCATCTCCTGATGATTACGGAGTTGAAGAATATATTCGGGGCCCGTGTATGAATATGTTCCCAGCCATGTTACAAATGATACTCTATCGGGCACAGCATCTCTGTCCGTCAGAGGATGATGAATACAGTGGATGCCAGTATTTCCAGAGGAAATTCCCAGGCTGTCAAGAAGAGCCTGTGACAATGAACGAATTGAGTCTCTGGCCGGATTATCGGAATTAAAGAAAATCTTTTCCATGCCATCAGCATATAGAAGCTCCTCAGACCAGAGGATTCTGTATCTGTGAATTACACTGTCATCAGGCACCGATTTGATAATAAGCTCAGCCCCCGGAGCGCCGCTTCCGTCCGATATCCAGTACTGTTCCATTGCTGCGAACATTCCGTCGTCAGAAAATCCCAGAAATTCCACTGATGCAAGGTTTGCTGCTCCCGATATTCCAGCAGTGAAGAACAGTATCAGAAAACAGAATGGACCGTATTTCATTTCTACCTCCGTTTATACTTATTCGAATGTGGCAAGTTTATTATGAAAAACTCCTTTCCGGTCAACTGAAGGCTGGTGATTTTTTGCGGGCTGTAGATAACCTTTGATTTTCTTCATACTTTGGAATAGTTTAGCACAAACGGTAGTTCTGAATCCTGCTAGGCTTATGAAAGGAATCCTGTGAGTAATAAAAAAGCTGTTTCCGAAAATGGTATACTGGAAACGATCAATCCCTGTACCGGAGAGATAATTGAATCATGGCGCGAACATACATCCATCGAGATTGAAGGCATCATCAGTAGTACTCACAGTGCATTCCTGGACTGGAAGGAAACCTCCCTTCAGAATCGTGCTGATGCTCTCATGCGTCTGGCAGCACTGCTTGAATCGAAAAAAGCTGATCTGGCCAGGCTCATGGCAATGGAGATGGGGAAGCCTCTTGCTCAAGGGGTATCAGAAGCTGAGAAATGCGCATGGGTCTGCAGATACTACGCTGAAAACGGAGCGGAATTCCTGAAGAATGAGGTCGTTAAAACCGACGCAAGTCTTAGTTATATCTGCTATCAGCCTCTTGGAGTAATATTTGCAGTAATGCCATGGAATTTTCCATTCTGGCAGTTATTCAGATTCGCGGCTCCGGCGGTTATGGCAGGCAACGCGTTTATTCTGAAACATTCACCGAATGTTACGGGATGTGCTCTGATGATAAAGACGCTGTTTCAGGACGCGGGTTTCCATCCTGGCCTTACCGGAGTTCTGCTTATCTCTGAGAAGAGTGTACCTGAAGTATCTGCGGGAGTTATTGCCGATGACAGAATAAAAGCTGTTACTCTCACCGGAAGCGGTCAAGCTGGAAGAGCTGTTGCGGCGGTTGCCGGGGCAGAGGTTAAGAAGTGCGTTCTTGAGCTGGGCGGGAGCGATCCTGCGATTATTCTGGAGGACGCTGATCTGATTCACGCTGCTCGGATCTCCGCATTCTCAAGACTGATCAATGCCGGACAGAACTGCATTGCCTCGAAAAGATTCATAGTTATTGAAAGCGTTTACAATGAATTCATAAAGCTTCTTGTGAAAGAGATGACTTCCGGAAGGATAGGAAATCCGCTGGATGTAGAAATATCTCTTGGACCGCTGGCGAGATTCGATCTCAGAGATCAGCTTCATCAGCAGGTGATAGAGAGTATTGCAAAAGGTGCTGAAGTACTGACCGGAGGAGAAATCCCCGAGATGCAGGGTGCCTTCTACCCGCCTACAGTTCTGGGATACTGCCGAAAAGGTATGCCTGTTTTCGATGAGGAAACATTCGGCCCCGTTGCGGCTGTCTGTCCGGTAAAGGATGAAAAGGAAGCGATTGATCTTGCAAACAGTTCACATTTCGGGCTTGGCGCATCTGTGTTTACATCCGATACTGCCAGAGGAGAGAGAATTGCGCTGAAGCTTGAAGCGGGAGCCTGCTTTGTTAATGCATTCGTTCGATCAGATCCTAGGCTTCCGTTCGGAGGGGTTGGATTATCAGGATTCGGAAGAGAATTGTCTCGAAACGGGATGCTGGAGTTCATGAACTGCAAAACAGTTTACATTGATAATTGAACAAAAGGATTGGTGGATGAAATGAAATGGATTCTGATTGTTGCTTCGGTTCTGCTTGTGACGGGCTGTGGGATAGATGATGGTGATGAATCGAAGCCGGAAGAGCCGGTTGTTGATGATGGTGAGAATGTACACTTGGATACCGCGGTTGTTGATGATGCGCCTGAAGTGATTGTTGACAGCACAATTCACGTAATTGCCGGGGATAGCTTCTCAATTACAGTTGAAGCAAATCCAACAACCGGATATCAGTGGAAATGCGATGGTATAGAACAGGAAACGACTGTTGTTGAACAAGCGGGAGAACCGGTCTACCTGCAGGATGAGAATCCTGAGGGAATGATGGGCGTCGGCGGTACTAAAACCTGGAATTTCAAAGCAGTACTCTCAGGAGAAGCCGTCATTCAACTTGGATATTACCCTCCGGGATTTGATAATGAGGGAAATCCTGCGCAGAATAAATTATACTATATTTTCGTCGAGTAAAACGCCGATACTATACCTAAGTTGAAGAAGTGTGCTACGTCCCCAGGGGGAGGTTGTATACGCGGGATCTGCGGTGAAGGCGTTTTTCATAGAGTTTCCACATAGCCTGGATCTTCAGATTGTCTTCCAGTTCATGATTGCTTTCCGCGTACTCTATACCTCTGGCAAGAGCACTTAATCCCATTTCGTAGGATAGCAGCACATCGATACCCTGTCCCTGGAACTCGGTTCTGATCCCGGCCAGATAGAAATCCAGTACGTTACTTCTCTTCATTTCCTTCAGCAGATGAATGAACCCGGTCGGGAACAGGTGACCTTTTGCTTTCTGGAAAGCTCGGGAAAGATTCGGCATGGCTATTATGAAACCCACGAGTCTGTCATCTTGAGCAGCGAGTTTTATGAACTCGGGATCGACCTGCCCGAGATATGTTTTTATGTAATACTGGATCTCCTGTTCATCGAGAAGAGTTGTGCCATACAGCTCAGCGTATGTTTCATTCAGAACATCGAAGATCTGATGACCCCATTTTTTTGCAAGGACCTTTGTGGATTTTTCATTGAAAACCTTGACCTTACCGCGTTTTTTGATCAGGTCCGCAATTCTCCTGATCCTTTCAGGCATGGAGTCAGGAACGGTTATCCTGTACTCAACGTAGTCAACCTCTTTCATATATCCTCTGGATTCAATGAAATCGTTGTACCATGGAGGATTATAACTTCCAGCTATTGGAGGTAATTCCTCGTATCCCTCAACAAGAAAACCGGTCGAATCGTTATCCGTAAATCCCATTGGTCCGGAAATTTCATTCATTCCCTGCTCGAGAAGCCATTTCTCCGCTTCATTCAGGAGAGCGTTCGCGGTTTCGCGATTATCCTCACACTCGAACCACCCGAATCTTCCGCATCTGCGATTAAGCTTTTCCACATATCTTCTGTTGACAATGGCAACAATCCTGCCCACAGGTTTTCCGTCGCGCCAGGCAAGAAAGAACTGAACCTTGCAGTAATTGAAAGCCGGATTCTTTTCAGGATTGAACTGAGCTTTTTCATGCATGATCAGCTGAGGTATCCAGAGAGGGTCTTCTTTATACAGCCTGTAGGGCAGCATCACAAAAGTATTCAGGTCTTTTTTCGATATTACGGGTTTTATTTCAGCAGGCATGTTTTACTCCTTACGAGTGCCAGTATTCAATGAATCTACGAGTCAGCCTGATTTGGTCAAATACCCTGGAACATATTTCCACATACGGACTAATGATATTTGTCGCCTGAATTAAGCTATGGAGGTATTATGAACCATTCATACAACAGAAAAGGACATCGCAAGTATCTGCCAACCGCGTTCGGAGTGCTGATCGCTTCCGGGTTCCTTCCTTCATTTACCGCTTCTTCGCAGACCGTCAATAATGATGACACCGGACAGAATGACTCAATCACACCAGTCCATTCAAATCTGCAGACATTATTTACCAGAACCTCCGCGCTTTGGAGTAATCCGCAATGGCAGACCTTCAAGATACTTTGGAGAAAGCTTGACAGTTTTTCTCCGGGTGATAGAGATTATTCTGACAGCAATTATGCGGAAAGGGTGAATAAGTTAAGAAACCAGCTGAATATAGCATTTCAGGAACTCAGAATGGTTTCGGAAGAGACCGGCATAGATTCCGTTGAGCTTTCTCTTCTTGAGATGCTTGCATATAACCGACTTGATTATCTGTCGTATGGATCACAGCTGCTGTTAACCAGGATGATGCCGCCGCCTGTTTCGGAACAGACCGATAGCCTGCTTCCTCAGATCGAAGCGAGAATCGATACAGTTACCAAACTTCGCGAATGCGGATTGATTAGCAGAGAAGAAATGAAAACCGCCTTTGATAACATGATATCATGTATTGATACTTACTGTGTTCTTGAAATGATCAGTAGAGGGTTATTCTATTCATCTCCGGCATGGTTTTCCCGATGGCCTGAAGAAGTGAGTGAGATTCAGACAGCTTTCGACAGCATCCGAACTGCTTCACTTGCTGAAATTGAAAAGAACGGAGAAACTTACGATGGTCAGTATCAGGAAACTTATGACGCATTTATGAGAATGGAGAACGATCTTCATCACACCATTACCAGATTACCCGCTCTGAACGATCTGCTATTGGATCTGGAGCTGTTCTAGACCTTGCACTTCGCTGATCCGATAATTGTTTTCGAAGTTACTTCTCGATGCAATCTTAAATGCAGATTCTGCTATAATGTCTGGAAATCCAGCGGTTATTCAAGTCCTGTTGAACTTCCATTGGCAAAGATTGCTCTTCTTGCAGATTCAATTGAGGCTGCTCATCCGGTCTCCGTTGCCTTGACAGGAGGAGAACCCCTTCTTCGTGAGGATCTCTCTTCAATCGCAATGCTGTTCAGATCGAGAGGTATTAAAGTTGGAGTTGTATCAAATGGTATCCTGCTCGATAAGGAATCCGCAGAGAAACTTGCTGATGCCGGTGTCAGCTGGTTTGATATTTCAGTTCCTTCCATATCCTTCGGGGGCTACAAAAGACTTACAGGATTCGATGGATTCGCAAAAGTAAAACGGGCAATGCTTGCTGTTAAGAGCGCTGGAGCCCGATTGATCGTATCCCATATCATGACTGCGCTGAATGAAGGCGAAGCTGGAAAAGTCATCGAGCTTGCCTTTGCCTTCTCCGCGGACGCAGTTGCTCTGAACAGATTTGTCCCCGGCGGGGAGGGGCACAGGAATCCTGATCTGATTCCAACATTGCAGCAGCTTGATAACAGCCTGAGTGCTGCCAGCAAGGCAGCTTCCTCTCTCGGAATAACTGTGTATGCGTCAATTCCTGTTGAGGACTGTCTGCTTCAGCACGAAAGATATCCCGGAATTGAATTCGGCTCATGCGTGTGCGGAGAAAGGAAATGGGCTGTTGATCCCTCAGGAGGGCTCCGGATCTGCGAACAGAGTCCTGGGATTCTGGGCAGTCTTCTTGAATCTTCCTTTGAAAATCTGATTGAAAGTCCGGCTGTCGCGGAATTCCGCAGGAAGGACAGTCTGCCGGATTGTGGAGAATGTCCTGCGTATGGTGAATGCGGAGGCGGGTGCAGATTTATTTAGTCCGCCATTTCCAATTCGGATTTCAGTTGTTAAGATAAGAGGTTGAGTATTTCCTTCCTGGATTGAAATGGATATTATGAATTGCGCGATGAGGTAAATATGCTGTTTGCTGACAGGACCATACTTCGGAAGTACATGAAAGAGAACAGCTGGATACCATATCTGATTGTCTTTGCAGCAGGTCTTGCGCTTCGTTTCATTTGTATCGGCTCAAAGAGCCTGTGGGTTGATGAAGCATACGCCGCGGGACTCATGGACAGAAGTATTACTGATCTGATTACGATGTCTACGGCAGGTTCGCCACATCCACCGCTGGCTTTTCTGTTCATCAAACTTTCATCTGTCATATTTGGAAACAGTGAAGCGGGGCTGAGGGTGGTTTCAGCTCTTGCTTCGGCTCTGGCCGCCATTCCGCTTATGGCTTTTATTTCAAGAAAAATAAACTTGAAATCCGCCTTCTGGGCAGGAATGATATGGGCTGTATCACCCTTCGCGGTCTCTCTCGGACAGGAAGCATGGCTGTACGGTATAACAGCCTTTTTCGGGTTCCTTTTCATTGATATCGCGGACAGAGCATGGCGCGGAAACAGGAGAGCTGTGTTTGCCCTTCTTCCCATCGCGCTTATCGGAATGATCATCCAGCATCTGTTTGGTTTGTATATCATCGCGGGATTTGGACTCTACTTCACGGTACCCCGCCAGGATCGGCTGAAATTCAGTCGATTTGTTCTTCTGATCTGTCTGTTCCTGTTGTTCTATTCACCGTTCTGTTTACTGTTGATCAAACAGGCTTCGTTCAGAGCAGATAGAATGAGCAGAGCAGGGTTGGACATGGCCGCTGTTCTGAAGTACCGTTTTCTGATTCGGATACCATCGGTATTCGCACGGCTAATTCCAGGAGGTCTTCTTATTGAGGCTGGTCGACAGTTTCTTGTTGATAAGAAGCAGATATTCTTCTGGTGCATCTTTGGATGTGGTCAGTTATTGCTTTTGATAAACCTGTTCCTTCGAAATGTTCTTAACAGCAAATTCAGAAATTGGCTCCTGCTTGTGTTCGTGCTTCCTTTTCTGATATTTCTGAAAGAAGATCCAACCGTCAGGCACCTTACAATACTCTGGATTCCTCTCGCTTTCGCCATTGCTTCCGCGGTTGATAGATGGAAGCGTTCCGGTCCTGTGATTCTTGCCATAACAGCTATAATGCTGTCTCCCTATTACAATATCAGCAGTTTTCCCTATCACAGAGCTGACTGGCGCGCCGCAGTTGAATTCGTTGAGAACAGAATTGAACACGGTGAGAGTGTTCTCGTTATTGGAGGACAATCCGGAGGGTTAATCTGGGATTACTACTGTGATGAGAATACTACCAGAACAGTATTCGGAGTGGATGATCCATATACGGAAAATCTGACACCCCCAAGCACCGGAGCAGATTTCGTTATTGACAGTCTGCTGCATGAATATGACAGTATCTGGATCGTAAAAGATTACTGGGGAGGTCCAAGAGCTGCAGACTTCGCTTCGGATCATGTAATACTTCTGGAAAACTGGATAAGTCCCTTAATGGAAATTCTTCACGTTTCATCAGGACCCGCCGGACAGTAAACCTCCGATCATTCACAAGAAGGAACGCCGGGATCGTGAGCCGGAGTTATGCGTCATTCGGTACAAATCCATAAAACATTGATATAGAGTAACATACGAAAGTTATTTGACTTCTGCGATCGCGAAGGGTTATGATTAGTCAAAACTCAATCGGTGTAGGGAGGCATCATGTTAGCATCAATTTTACTGCTAATCGGAACACTTTCAACTCCTCAACCTTTAACTGCGGTCAGGATTCAGGATGGTCCATCAATAGATGGTGTTCTTGATGACTCTGTCTGGTTGCAGACGGAGACTGTCTGCTGCAGACTTATGCAGTATGGCCCTGAGTACGGATCTGAAATGACCGAAGAGACCGAGATATCAATTCTCTACAACGATAGTCATATCTATTTTGCCTTCAGTATGAATGATCCCGATCCGACCACTATGATGAACGCGCTTACTCCCAGGGATAATTATGTTACAGGTGAATGGATCGCTATTCTCCTTGATACCTGGGGAGGCGGCAGGGAGGCAACCAGTTTCGAGATCAGCCTTGCCAATTCCCAGATGGACTCCAAGATAAATCCACATGGCCGCTGGGATTACAGCTGGGATGCGGTCTGGGAAAGCGGTTCCCGGGTTACCGATGAGGGATGGACCGCGGAATTTGCCATTCCCTTCAGCTGCCTTCGATTCGATCAGACAAGTGATGCCCAGTCATGGACAGTCAACTTCCAGAGGATACTCGGTAAAACCCGTGAGAACGGATGGTATGTTCTTTCCGATGGTGGCCCCATGGCCGATCTTGAAACCTTCGCTGATCTGAACGGTATCGAAGGTATCGAAGGATCACTCGGTCTGGAGATCAGACCGTACGCTTCGGAGCGTTCCATCAATGATTCAGAACAGGATGAATGGGACAACACTTTCAATGCAGGTGTCGACATGAAGCTAGGGATAGGAAGCAGCATTGCGGCTGATTTC
Organism: Candidatus Aegiribacteria sp.; assembly: GCA_021108435.1. NCBI lineage: Bacteria > Pseudomonadati > Candidatus Aegiribacteria > Candidatus Aegiribacteria sp. The sequence goes on along the minus strand of JAIOQY010000017.1, from coordinate 527 downwards.
ACGGTGAATCCCGACTTCGGTCAGATCGAAGCGGACGCAGTAGAGATGAACCTGTCCCACTTTGAGCTTTTCCTGAGGGAAAAACGACCCTTTTTCCTGGAATCTCAGAATATCTTCGAAATGCCGTTCATGATGTTTTATTCTCGTCGAATTGGTGCTGTCGCGTCGAATGGAGATGTGATTCCAATAATTGGCGGCGGCAAGATATCCGGTTCGCTCGGCAGTGGATTCAGATTCGGATTCCTGGACGCGGTCACTGCAAGAGTTTCGGAGGATACTCTCATACTGGTTCCTGCGGTCAACTACGGGATATTCAGAACTGTGAAGGAATTTGGAGCTTTCAGCTATATAGGAATATCTGCCGTCTCCAGGGAATCCTGGAAGCAGGATGAATTTGACGCAGAGCATAACACAGCTCTTGCGCTTGACGGAGCCTTTGAAATACCGGGGAACCATATACTAAGCCTGGCTGCCGCAAGGAGCTGGAACACCGGACTTGAAGATGATGGAGCCTATGAGATAGAATT
>JAIOQY010000016.1 GCA_021108435.1 Candidatus Aegiribacteria sp. | reverse complement strand
TATCTGATTTACTTATATTGAATCCATTGCCAAGGAATAAAGAATTGTCAATGAATGTATTATCTGAAAACGAGAGGAGTATTATTATGAGGGCTGGAATCAATACTGTGCTGATCATTGTGTTTGTTCTTGTATCAAGCTGCAGCAGTGGGGAGAGCTCTTCACTTATCGAACATCATAACATCGACTCAGAAGATATCAACTTCCGCGAGGAGGTTGAAGTGGCTGCTTCTTTTGCCGACCGATTCTATGAACCGGTCAGCAGTATTGTGGAGCCTGATATGTCAACATTCGGCCTTCCTGCGGAATCATCGGAAGTATTTAATCTCTCTCAGGTTCTGAGAAAAGCAGGGATTAACGATACACCGGAAAATCTTCTGGAAAACGGATTCATTGTTTTCAATGCACCTTACAGCACGGATAATCCGATAACTGCGTATGAAACTGTCTCTAATTGGGATCAGCCGGTTTATGTCTCTTCAGGTATTCCTCTGCATATGCTGCATATCTTCTTCGATCAGATTCTTCAGAATCTCGAAGAGAAATACCTTTACGAAGATCTATTGATTGTGTGTAAGAATCTATACGAAAGAAATCTGGATCGTGGCTGTATCCTGAATGCAGCGTTTTTCGCTGTACCGCTTTCATTACTTGATCCTTCCTTCAGATCGGATCCATCAATTGTAAATGCGGTTGAAATGGAAATAGAGCTTATCGAACAGCACCTCGGTTTTGAAGACAGCCCGATTTTCGGATACAGAGAGGACTACTCACAGTATATCCCTAGAGGTCACTACACAGCCAGCGAGGGACTGGAGAGGTATTTCAAGGCAATGATGTGGCTTGGGAGGCTGACTCTTCTGCTCAACGGAGGAGAACCTCATGGCCAAACAGCTGCCTACATCGTATCCGAAAATAATGCAAGGGAAATGACCGCCTGCGCGCTTCTCATTGTTTCCGATCTAAGTACTGTTGAATCGGATGGTGAGCTGCTTCTGAACAAATGGAAAAGGATCTACGAGATAACCGCTTTCTTTGCCGGTTTCGCTGATGATTTATCAGTTCCTGAATACTCGAATGCGGCAAGAGAGATAGCGGGAGAATCGACTGATACCGATCTGATCTGGAGCCCTGATTTTTACCACCAGTTCAGTAATTATGTAAATACCAGCTATGCCAGTCCTTCAATTTACAGCGGCACAGGGGAACTTATCTCAATGCCGGATGAGAACGGGGAATTTAATCCCGATGACCTTCAGGAAGCATTCGTGAAAACAACAGGTTTCAGATTCCTTGGTCAGAGATATACGCCGGACAGTGAAATCCTTGGTAAGCTTGTGTTTCCTGCAGTTGGATTAAATCCTTTCGGACGGAATCGCTTCATGCCGACCGGGCTGGATATCGCGGCAGCATTTGGAAGCGATGCTGCTCTCTCAATTCTTGAAGATCGGGGAGCATTCGAGTATGATTCCTACGGTGATTCGCTTGCGTCTCTTACATCCATGATCGAGGATTATTCCCCATCTGACTGGCACTCAACCCTCTATATGTCATGGCTTCATTGTCTATATCTCCTGCAGAAGGAAAAGGGAGAAGATTATCCTGACTTCATGCGCAATACAGCCTGGGATCGACATACTCTTTCCAATTTCCTGGCCTCATGGGCAATGCTCAGGCACGACACAATTCTTTACGCCAAGCAGAGTTACACTATGGAATGCGGATGCGCGATGGGGCCTGATGATGAACCCGTTCCTTCCGCTGGTTTTGTCGAGCCGGTACCCGAAGTCTATGCAGAGCTGAGAGCAACTCTGAAAATGGCTGAGAAAGGACTTGCGGAATTCGGTATTCTGGACGATGAAATTGAAATGAGATTCGATAATGCGTCCACTGTTCTGAAAAATCTTCAGAACATCGCGGAAAGAGAGCTTGCAGGAGAACAGATCACCTCAGAGGACGCGGATTTCCTGAAGAGTTTCGCGAGAAGTCTTGAGATTGCAATTTCATGGGGTGGCATAACTTCAGAAGGCCTTGAGACATCCCTGATTGCGGATGTTCATACCGATCAGAACAGCATGTCTGTCCTTGAGGTTGCGTCAGGTAATCTTGATTACTGTATCATTATTTACAGAAGACCTGATGGCAATATTGAAGCTGCTATAGGACCTGTTCTGAGCTATTACGAATTTACATGGCCAATGTCCGACCGGCTGACTGACGAATCATGGCGTGAAATGATAGCGAATGACGAACCTGAAAGACCATCCTGGACGGAGATGTTCCTGGAGGAATAAAAAGGTCAAATCAGAATCCCAGACCCGCTCCGGTTGAAAAGACCCAGTTGTGATACTCATCGCCTCCTGCAACATGTCTGAACAGACCAGCGGAAACCACCAGGAGATGTGCTCCAAACTGCAGTTCACTGCCAATATAGGTCTGGTCGTTCTCCATACCTGCCCAGGGATTGTTCCATGTATACATGACGGAAGCACAAATATCCATGGAAAGGATCGGAATCAGTACCATACTGAAAGTGTGACGAGTTCCAAGATGCAATTTGCCGCCTGACAGGCCGGGTTCGAGTCGAATGAGAATACCGCTGTCGGAACCGAACAGCCTTCCCCATGATGTTCCGCTGATTCCAAGCGAAAGGCTCATCTTCTGGGGAGTAGTGAGCTTGATGCCTATTGTAGGAGACCAGTTATCAAAATCTGCCATGACTGGAAGAACAATGCATATCATTATCAAAAGCTTCAGCGTTTTCATTCTGCATTCCCTTTTAGAAAGTCAGGCAATTCTTTAATAAATGCTTTTATCTCATCTCTCACGCGCCTGTAGCAGTCCAGTTCACCCTCGAAGGAACCGGCATTCCTCGCAAGCACAGGTGGATCATCAAATCCTTTATGAATAACCCTGATTCCGGCAGGAAAATAAGGACAGTTCTCACTGGCGTTATCACATACAGTGATTACATAATCGAATTCTCTATCGTTCAGTTCTTCTATAGTTTTACTCCACTGTTCTGTTATATCCACACCAGCTTCCCGCATCACCTGTATAGCCAGGGAATTCAACCCGTGAGCTACGATTCCAGCAGAAAATACTTCAAGTACATCACCTTTCATATTCCTTGCAAACCCTTCCGCCATCTGGCTTCGGCAGGCATTACCCGTACACAGAAAAAGAATTCTCAGCTTATTTTCCATTCAGTATGAGGTATCTCCATTTCTCGAAATATCTTCCAGACAGTATTTGTGATACAATCTCCGGAACAGCTGCAACAAGGTAGAATACCATAATAGTCTTCAATTCTCAATGAATTAATTCTGAACGTTTAAACTTGCTGATGAAATAGTCCATTTCATTTCCTTGATTCTTGATTCTATGAAGATTGGTGTTGTTGCGAAAATGCAATTCAGATGATAGTTTAATAAAAATATTCATATGTGAAAGAGAGATTGGAGTGAACATGAAAATAACAGGAATCCTTGGAATACTGGTTTTGATCATCAGCTTTTGTGGTTCAGTGGACGGAGCAACCATCATCGATCATACATGCGCTGATCTTGATCAAATCCCAGTGACCTGGATCGAGGCTGTTCAGGACAACATACCCTCTCACTATGCTCATACATCCCATGGAGGTCAGCTGACATACGGAATCCAGTTCATAGAAACCGCGGACCCTTTCTACGATTACGCGATTGCAAACTGCAACCTTCCAACAGTACCAGATGCCTGGTGTATCTTCAACGGTCAGGAATCAGGCACTTACATAGGTCCGGAACTCTACTGGCAGAACGATAACGGCATGAATCTCACGCGGGATGTACTTGATAACAATCCAACCATCCTCACCTCGATGTGGTGCTGGTGCTGTCAGTGCAATTCATACAGTGAAGCTGGAGTTCAGGCTTATCTCGATTCCATGACTGTGCTGGAGTCGGAATATCCGGATGTTACGTTTATCTACTTCACCGGCAATGCACAGACCGAAGGATCAGGCGGCTATAACCGCTGGCAGAGGAACGAACAGATCCGGGATTACTGCATCAGCAACAATAAGATTCTATTCGATTTCGCCGATCTTGACTGCTGGTGGTACAATCCGGGAACCTCCTCATGGGAGCAGCATACCTATTCCTATGGGAGTGATGTAATCCCGGCGGAACATCCCGAATTCTATGGTAGTTCATACGGACATACTACAGCTGAAAGCTGCACTCAGAAAGGTGAAGCTCTCTGGTGGATGATGGCTGTTATCGCTGGATGGCAGGGAACCGGTATCGAAGAGACGGAAACATACACAGGATACGAGTTACAAATTACCAGTGATAATCCGGCTTCAGGGAATATCACGCTTTCATATTCTATTACTGAAAACTGTACTGTAAGAATTAGAGTCTACGCCTGTGATGGAAGGCTGGTAAGTTCTCCGGTTGATGGTGAGGTTCCTTCAGGCGATCATGAAATCATTCTGGAAGATCTGCATAGCGGGATTTATCACTGCGTGATCGTCGCGGGAGAATTCAGGGATACGGTCAGTGTGGTGTTGCTGAACTAAGCGGTATAATTAAGTGGGATATCTTGTAATTAATATAATGATAATGTCAAAATACAAGGTTTGACCCCTATTCCCATTCGATGGTGCCGGGGGGTTTTGATGATATATCGTAAACTATTCTGCTCACACCTCTGACTCTATTCACAATTTCTGATGAGATCCGGGCCATATGCTCCGGAGCCATTCTGTACCAGTCCGCTGTCATACCGTCTGTTGAAGTGACCGCGCGAAGGGCAATCACTCTGTCATATGTGCGCTGGTCACCCATTACGCCAACGGTTCTAACCGGAAGCAGTACGGCGAATGCCTGCCATATCTCATTGTACAGATCATTATTCAGCAGATAATCTATGAAAATCCAGTCGGCTTCCTTGAGAATATCCAAATCCTCACTGTTGACATCACCGAGTATTCTGACAGCAAGTCCGGGACCCGGGAACGGGTGCCGCGCAACCATCAGTTCAGGAAGCCCGAGTTCGCGTCCAAGTGATCTGACTTCATCCTTGAACAGTTCTCTCAGGGGTTCGAGAAGTTTCAGGTTCATTCTTTCAGGAAGTCCGCCGACATTGTGGTGACTCTTTATTGTAGCGGATGGTCCTCGGAACGATATGCTTTCAATTACATCCGGATAAAGGGTACCCTGCGCAAGATGTGTCACTCCCTCTATTTCAGAGGAGGCTTCCTCAAACAGTTCAATGAACACCCTGCCGATTATCTTTCTTTTCTTCTCAGGATCTGTCACACCTTCAAGAGCTCTCAGAAAATCATCTCTTCCATCAATAACCATCAATGGCATTCCAAAGTGATCCCTGAACGTTTTAACTACCGATTCTCTCTCTCCTTTTCTAAGAAGACCGTTGTCTACAAAAATTGGAATGAAGCGATCCGGGATGGCTTCGTGCAGCAAAGCGGCAACAACAGATGAATCAACTCCACCGGACAATCCAAGAATTACTTTCCCTCCGTCCGGCAATTCATGGCGAATCATCTCCACAGCACTTTTTCGGAAAGTTTTCATATCCCAGTTTCTGCTAAGTTTCGCAATATGAAATACGAAATTATCGAGAAGCTGTTCTCCAAATTCTGTATGATTCACCTCGGGATGGAACTGAACACCAAATCTTTGTCTTTCTGTATCCTCCATCGCAGCAATGGGAAGAGTATCTGTGTGAGCAGCAATTCTGTATCTTTCCGGGACCTCAACAACCCTGTCACCATGGCTCATCCATGCCTGAAGACCATCTCCGATACCTTCGAAAAGAGCTGTTCCCTTTTCAGGGTAAAGCTTTGCGGGACCGTACTCTCTGTCATGGCCTCCTTCAACCCTGCCGTTCTCATGCAGAGCGAGCAGCTGCATGCCGTAGCAGATGCCCAGAACAGGAAGGGCGGTTCTGAACAGTTCCGGGTCAGGATGGGGAGAATCATCATCGTAAACACTCGAAGGTCCTCCGGAAAGAATCAGCGCTTCAGGATGCATCTTCATTACCCTCGAAAAAGGAGCATTTCCGGGAATGAGTTCACAATAAACACCCATTTCCCTTACCCGGCGTGCAATGAGCTGATTGTACTGCGAACCGAAATCAAGTATTGCTACTCCACCGTGAACCATGAAATCTCCTTACTGTGCATCCCCTTCTTGATTACTATCGTCTCGGACCGGTGGTTTTACGGGATAATCACCATCAAAGCATGCGGTGCAGTAATCATCTGCATCATGAGCAGTAACACATCCGAGCATACCATCCTTCGAAAGATATTTCAGACTGTCCAGTTCCAATTGATTTGCGATTTCGTCCACCGAATAATTCCGTGCAATCAGTTCTGACTGTTCGGGAAAATCGATTCCGAAGTAGCATCCGTACCTGTGAGGCGGACAGCAAACCCTCATATGGATTTCCTTCGCTCCCGCTTCACGGAGTGCCCTTATTCTTGCACGGCTGGTTGTTCCTCTGACGATACTGTCCTCGACAACACATAACCTTTTCCCTTTGACAGCTTCCGGAATAGGTTGGAGCTTCCTCATTACCATGGCTGCCCTTTGTGCTGAACCCGGATTGATGAATGTTCTGCCAATGTAGTGATTTCTTGTGAAGCACATGTCGAATGGTAGATTAAGTTCCCTTGCATAGCCGAGTGCGGCGAACATGCCGCTATCAGGTACAGGAGCCACAAGATCACATTGAACAGGAAATTCCTTCGCCAGCTGCCTTCCCATCGCAATCCTTACAGAGTATACGCTGTCTCCAAAAACGTAACTGCCCGGCCTCGCAAAATAGACATGTTCGAAAATACACTGGGCAAGTCCATCTCTTACGCTGAACAGTTCTTTATCTACGCTAAAACGTTCGGATTCCAATTCATCCACGCCATTAGCTATGAACAGAATTTCTCCGGCTTCGATCTCTCTCACATACGTAGCACCGCAAACCGAAAAAGCGATCGTCTCACTTGCGATTATCCATCCGCCATTCTGAAACCTTCCGAGATTCAGCGGTCTGAAGCCCAGAGGATCCCTTACAGCATATAATCCTTCAGGTGTCATGATCAGAAAACAGTAGGCTCCTTGAAGTCTTCGAAGCGCAATCTCAAGAGCTTTTTTAACATTGAATCCTGTATTCTTTAATTCACGTGACATCAGATGAAGCACCACTTCAGTATCAGTATTTGTCATGAAGATAGCACCTTGATTCTGGAGTTCCTGTCTAAGCGAAAATGCGTTACTGATAGTACCATTGTGAGCTATGCCGACCTGAATCCCCGCCATCCTTACAAGAAGAGGCTGAGCATTGATTACATCTGTTCCACCGCAAGTACCGTACCTGACATGCCCAATTACAGCATGGATTCCCAGATTGCTCCAATAGGCCGGTAAATCGGACATAGCTTCAGAAACAGTACCATTTCTTTTATGAAGTTTCATTCCCTGTTCATAGGCGCACAGAATCCCGGCAGCTTCCTGACCTCGGTGCTGCATCGCAAGCAGCCCTTCGGCTACAAGAGAGACAGGTTCCTTGCGATGACCGGCTATACCGCACAATCCACAATGTTCTCTGATCTCAGACACTCGCTTTCCTCCTTGCAGCATCTATAAATGCATCGAATAAAGGATTTGACTTGAGAGGAGTAGAAGTGAATTCAGGATGGAACTGGCAGGCTACGAACCATGGATGATCAGATCTCTCGATTATCTCAATAAGAGTTCCATCGGGAGAAATACCTGAGTAGACAAGACCGCTTGCTTCCAGCACCTCTCTATACTCATTGTTAAATTCGAAGCGATGTCTGTGTCTTTCTGAGATGTTTTTCTGTCCATAAGTCTCAATTGCTTTTGATCCATCAAGAAGTATGCACGGATACAGACCCAGACGCATTGTTCCACCTTTATTTGTGACTGTTTTCTGTTCTTCCATAAGATGAATTACAGGATCAGGACAGACAGGTGAGAATTCAGAACTGTTCGCTTCCGGCATTCCGGCAAGATTGCGAGCGGTCTCTATTACGGCACACTGCATTCCAAGACAGATCCCGAGAAAAGGGATATCGTTTTTCCGAGCAAATTCAATGGCCTCCAGTTTCCCTTCGATTCCCCTGTATCCGAATCCGCCAGGGACAAGTATACCATCAAGACCCTGGAGAAGTTCTGTATCTCCACCTTCTAGATCCTCTGCTTCAATGCCTGTGACATCAAGGAGAACATCATTGGAGATCCCTCCATGCCTTAAAGCTTCATATATGCTTTTATACGAGTCCTGCAAGCCCATATACTTACCGACAACACCGATACTGACAGTTTTTCCTGAAGGATGAATTGCCCTGTGCAGCATGGATTTCCATTGTTCCAGGTCGAGTTCGTTCGCTGGAAGCCCCAGTTTTTCAAGTATCAATTCGTCAAGCTTCTGTGCAGCAAGTTCAACAGGCACTTCATAGATAGAGTTTTCTACATCCCTCTCCTCGATAACTGCTCTCCGTGGTACGTTGCAGAACATTGACAGTTTCATGAAGTGCTCCTCATTCAACGTTCTTTCTGTTCTGCAGATAAGAATATCCGGAATGATACCGATATTCCTGAGGATGCTGGCCGATTGCTGGGAAGGTTTCGTTTTGAGTTCTCCGGAAGCGGACAGGTAAGGAATGAGAGTAAGATGAATATACAGCACATTCTCCGAGCCAAGGTCCTGACCCAGTTCCCTCAGAGCTTCAAGAAACGGAAGCCCCTCTATGTCTCCGGCAGTACCGCCAACCTCGGTAATTGCAATGTCATAATCATCTTCTGCCTGAGAAAGTACTGCTTTTTTTATCTCGTCAGTGATATGAGGAATTACCTGAACCGTCTTTCCAAGATATCCTCCCTCACGCTCACGAGCGATTACCGATGAGTATATCATGCCGGCTGTGTAATTACTGTTCCGATTGCACTTCAGTCCGGCGAATCGCTCGTAGTGACCAAGATCAAGATCAGTCTCGGTACCATCATCCGTAACGTAAACCTCTCCGTGCTGGAAAGGAGACATCGTTCCAGGATCAACATTCAAGTATGGGTCCAGCTTCTGCATGGTTACCCGATATCCCCTCTGCCTGAGAAGAAGTGCTATTGAAGCAGCAGTGATACCTTTTCCAAGAGAGGACACGACACCACCGGTAACGAAGATGAATTTGCATTTGCGAGGGGGCATAAGAACACTGCCTTTCGATTCAAGAAAACACTTCCCAGTATTATCAATTATGACAGTATTCGAAATGATTTTCAAGGTTGAGAAAACGGGCTAATAATAAAATTCAGGCCTTCTGTCAGCAAGCACATCATTACGCTCCGTAATGCATTTATTTCGCGATTGAAGAATATCTACTTCAACTACAAATACTTCCTGTATTTCTTTTCCGCTTCTATGAATAATCCTGCCTCCGGGTGCTGCAATCTGACTTGCCCCTGTGAAATCGAGTGTACCAGATGAATGACATTCTGAACCTGTTCGGTTGGCGGTCACTGCATAAACAAGATTCTCCGTGCACCTGGACAGCATTGTCTGCTGGCAATAGCTGAGTACAAGATTTGCCGGGTGACAGAGAATATCAGCGCCTCTGAGAGCAAGAGTCCTTGCAACCTCAGGAAATATCCAGTCAAAACAGACCATCATGCCAACTGAAATCCCATCCATATCAAAAACGTCAAGAGGAAGGTCCCCGGGATCGAAGTATGTTTTCTCTCTGTCAAAGAGATGCAGCTTTCTGTATCGACCCTCGATCCCTGCAGGTCCTAGGAGTAATGCGCTGTTGTAACACTTCTCTCCAGCCTTCTCGGCAAAGCCGGTTACCAGACGAAAACCTTGAGTTCTACAAAGTTTAACAAGCTTAAAAACAGTACTGGCTTCAGAAGGATCTTCGGCTAAAGACAGAAGCTCTTCCCTGCTGCTGAAACCATATCCGGTGAACGGAAGCTCGGGCAGAACGATCAAATCGGCATTAACATCATTGAGAGCGGAAAGAACCGTATTCAGATTTTCTTCTTTTTCGCCGAACACTGGAGCGAACTGGAAGTATCCGACTTTAACCATAAGTACCTTTCAATTTAGATGATGTCAATCCAACCTGTATATCCACTTCGAAATGACACTGTTGTAGATCTAACTCCTATTGATCATACTTCTATTGTATAAAAAAATAATCCCCACCAGGAAAGACCGATTCGTGGTGAATGGTATACTTCCATAGCTGGTGGAATGCAGGAGATTGCGATGTTATTGATAATGCTGCTGGTAATTACCAATTCGTTCCCGGTTTCACCAGACAGCTCACCAGACACACTGCAAAACGCTCATTTGCGCGCTGTTATTACCCCGATCACTTCAGGTGTCAGGGCCGGTTCACTTCTTGAGCTTCATGATTTTAAAACCGGCGTTGATCTTGCGAACGGAAAACAGTTCGGGGGCATTCAATGCGGTCCCTATATCCCCATGAACGGGAAAATCGTCTGTTATAATGATACAACTGCTGTTTTCACCTGTCCCGGTCTTATCGACCATTCAACTTCTGACGAAATTCCGATTGCTGTCACTATAAGCTGGACGCTGGTTGAAAGAGGTCTTGAGATCGGTGTAACTCTTGAAGCAACCGGTGATGCCGAACTATGGATGCCTCTTGAAATAGATTTCATTGTCACCGATTACCAGACCGCTTTATTCCGGAATCAGACGATTCAGGAAGATTACTGCATCGATATTCACGGATCCGATTATCTGTTCCGTATCTCCGGAGATCAGGTGGTTATATTGAACTCTCCGGATTCCCATCCCACAGCAAACTGGATATTTCCCAATCCATCAAAGGGAATTCTTGTGCTTAACACCACTCCGCCATCAGGACCGGACAGTTATCTTACCATGCGTTTCTTTGACATTGAGCCTCCTCGTGAGAACTGCATGGGACCGGATCTTCATTCGATTGTCCCTGCTGGGGATTGCAGTAATTACTACATGCGCCTTTCTCTGGGTGAAGATGTCATGCCGGTTTACTTCTCAGCTCATCCTGATGGTTATGAAAGGACAGCGGCGTGGATCATGGATGAGATACCTTTTGTTCATCCGGATCAGGGTGATCTCTGGGGATATTCAACAACATCCTCAGGAGACGAAATGGTTACTGCCCAGATGATCCAGCTTCTTGAGGAACATCCGGGTCTGAAGATGAACTGGCTCATCCTGCCGGACGGCATACTGACACCGAACCGCGATTCAGTATGGTTTGAGCCAGGGTGGGAGGATAGCTGGTCACACTGGCACTGCACATGGCGGATTTCAACTCTTGCCCCTCCTGACTATCTCGAATGGCTTCTGAATATTCAGAATGACGTTTATCCATGGGCTGACAGAGTTAATCTGGGATGCCATGGCTATCATCATACACCAAACGCTGATTCTTCTTTTGGAGAGTATCACGAATTCATTACATATGAACCAGAAGAGCATTTTGAGCGGTTCATGATGACCATGAGCGATATAAATGATATGGGTCTTGATACCGTAATGGTCAGGTCTATCAGGTATTCCGGACACAGAACTTCACTCAGCGGGCTTCACGCTGCAATAGCCCATGGCTTTGAATACTACTGCAATGGTGTTCGATGGTGGGAGTGGATGGGTGGTGAACCGTTCTGGGATCTATATATCTCAAAATACCAGACCCCTGAAGGTCGGATATGGGGGACAAATACGGTCTGGTGGGGTGATTACGTATCCCAGCAGCCATATGAATACCTGAGTACCGTACTTGAACGGGGGAAACACTGTCTTCTCGGAGCTCATCCCATCAACATGCTTGCTCCGGAGGTATGGCCAGAGCCCTACAACAGAATAGACAGTTTATGTACATCTCTCGAAACTGATTATCCGCATTTTGGCTGGCTGTTCCCAATCGAGTACGGTGAGTTCCTTGAAGACTGTTACAAAATTACAGTAAAATCAATTCGGTGGGTGGGGAATGGTCTTGTAATGACTTTCACAGGCAATACTCCGTCAGGTCAGACAATCGTTGCCGAACTCCCCCCAGAAGTTATCATTAAAGAAGTGCTGATCGACGGAACGCCTACAGGCTGGGAAACCAGATCTGCAGGAAGGCTCTTCATTACAGCATCCGGTCTTGGGCCGGGTGACCATTCGCTCACAGTAGACTGGTCCTGTACAGGAATCGAAGAGGATGGAAATAGTGAGCCTGCAATATCAGCGGTTCTGAGTGTTTCCAATCCATCCGGAAGAAGTATTGCCGTCTCGGGTTCAGGCTTTCCAGCAGTTCCCTGCATCATTTCAGTATATGATCTGTCAGGAAGAGAAATTATCAGAGAACAGATATCTTCTGATCTGAATGGATCATTTACAACGGATATAGCCTGGACAACCAGCGATGGAACGAATCCACCAAACGGTGTATACTTCTTAACAGCCCAATCAGCTGATGTCAGAGTTTCTGTTCCCGTGATACATTTACAGTGAATATCTGACAAAAGCTCTTTCTTCGATTAGGTTCCCTCATCATGAAAAACGGTGAATTTCGCTCAGAGGATATCAGAATTGCTCAACTCGAGAACGGCCTTACCGTTATTCTCCAGGAGATGAAGTACTCTCCTGTGGCTGCTGTAACGGTAGCGTACCGCATTGGTCCATTATGGGAAACTCAGAAAACAAGAGGTCTCAGTCATTTCTGTGAGCACATGATGTTCAAGGGTTCAGAGAAATATGGCCCCGGTAAATTCTGGCAGATCGTTCAGCGGAATGGCGGGCTGGCAAATGCCTACACATCAAGAGATATAACGTTGTATTTCTCCGCGGTTCCCATAGCGGGTCTGGATGATATTCTGAATCTGGAATCTGACAGAATGTTCAACTGTCTCATGAACAAGAAGGAAGTGACCTCGGAGAAAAAGGTAATACTGGAAGAAGAACTACTCACAAGCAGAGAAAGCCCTGAAGGCGCTCTTGATATCTCCCTTTACAGCACAGCATTCAATACGCATCCATATGGAAATTCGATTACGGGTACTACAGCTGACATTAAATCATTCACTCAGAAGAATCTTACGAAGTTCTACAGTAATTTTTATAATCCATCAAACGCTGTAATTGCAGTTGTGGGAAGAATAGATACTGATTCGGTATTCAACCGTATCAAAAGTCTCTTCGGATCTGAATCAGGGATAACCACAGTTCGACCGGTAATCCCGTCCGAGCTTCCGCAGACAGGTACCAGAAGGGTTGTTATTCAGCATCCATCACAACTTCCAAGAATATCGATCGGCTTTAGAGTGCCTTCGGCGGATAAGCGGATATCCTCAGCATTATCACTCTTTTCGATCTATCTGGCTTCAGGGAGATCAAGCAGATTTGAAAAACTGCTTGTTAAACCGGGCCTGGTTCTTGATGTCGCAGCTTCTACCAACACCCTGATACAATCAGGCCTTTACACAATTCATGCGGTTCTTCCGCCTGAAGGTTCTCCTGATGAAGTGGAAGAAATCATATTCGGTGAACTTGAACGAGTTTCTAATGAGGGAATCAGTTCATCCGAGATTCAGAGATTAAAGAAAAGAAGAATTGCATGGAGTACTATTTCAGATGCTGATCCACTGAGCAGATCAAGAAGACTGTCTACAGGACAGGCAAGATTTGACGATCCCTTCTATTTCTGGCATTCAATAGTCAATACAGGGAGAGTAACCACAGATGAGATAAAAGCTGCCGTCTCCGGATATCTAGTAAAAGACAACGCAACAATAGCCGGACTGAAACCAATGGGATCCACAGCCGGTTATAACACTCCCAGTGTTCCGGCAGCATCGGAAGAACCCGACCTGATTCCACCATCAGGTCTTGTACCCTCCGATATCGATATTCCGGACGATCTTCTTGAAGCACCAACAATTTCGGTAGCTGATAACTCCAGAGAATACCTCCTCGATAACGGGCTGAGAGTAATAATGAAGCAGGATAACTCATTCCCCGTGATTTCCCTTGGTTTCTCCTGTACGATGGGTTCAGATAGAGAACCGGATGAACTGACCGGATTATCAGAAGTCACCGCTGAAGCAATGCTCTATGGAACACCGAAGGAGGACAGCATCAGGTTCAATTCAAGATTGGAGAACCTTGGCAGCAGCATTGATCTGTCCTCTGCGAATAAGTATGCCGGGGGAATAATCACAGTTCTTGAAAAAGACATTGATGAGGCTCTTTCAGTAGTGGCAGATCTCTTCAGAAAACCTGCCTTCAGAGGAGAAGACATAAACTCCATCTTAAGAGACACAATTGCGAGTCTCTGTGAATGGACCAGCACCCCTATTGGCGCAGCGATGGATTCTTTTTCAAAACAGTCAACTGATCCGCCTGAAAAATCATCGGTTCCCTCGGTGGAATCTCTAAGTGCAATAACCAGGAATGACATTGTTGATTTCCATATGGAATTCTGCCGCCCATCAGGTGCTGTTATCACTGCTGTAGGTGATTTCAATGAAGATAATCTTGTGGATTTAATAAGAAAGTATTTTTCCGATTGGAAGAATCCTGAATCTCCTCTGAAGCAAACGGAGGAGGTCAAAAACGCTAAGAATTCATATGAATCATCAATCCGACTTGATGGAAGGGAACAGATTGCAGTAATCCTGGGTTCACCGGCACCTCCAAAACTTGATCATGACAATTACGCTTTTCATGTTCTAAACGGTGTTCTTGGTGAGGGAATTGGATCAAGACTCGGCAGAAGTATCAGAGAAACCGGATTGACATACCATGTCAGCAGCATCTACCTCCCTTTCTCCTCCAGGGGCAGGCTTGCGATTATTCTTCTGACAAGTCCATCCGCATTCGAAGAAGCATTGGAAAAGCTGAGAAACGAATTTTCAAGACTTGTCAGAGATCCGGTGAGTAGAAATGAACTCAGGCTGGAGAAGGCAAGTTATATCGGCCAGCAGGAACTGGGAATGATGAAATACAGTGCAATTGCCAGAATATTGCTTAATTACGCTTCAATGAATCTTCCACTTGATCACGATAGAAATTCACTCAGGATGATTGCGAAACTCACTGAGATCGACCTTCAGAGAGCAGCTGAGAGATGGTTCGGTAGAGGTATTACGTACCTTTCCATCGCTGGCGCGTTGAATGAGGATCTTATCTGACCTGTTCCCGCTTTTTCCATCTCTCCTGCAGAATGATACCGCTTATTACGAGAAGCAATCCCCCCACGGTATAAATAGGGAAAACGTTCTTCATATCTCTCCATCCTCACGTCCCACTTGACCTGCAATATGTTAGGTATCTGCAACAGCAGACCAGTTCCGAGGCCGGGTGTGATACTCCATATATGGATATACCGCAGATCACTGATTGTCTTTAAGATAGCGCAATATATGGGTTACCGAAGCACAATCATATACAAGATGTGGTATTTTGTCACTTGACGCAGAAAAGTCTGGGAATATTATCGGCAAGAGGGAAAGTAGATCATTGATAGTATTATCACGATTCTGTTCTTCCTTCAGTAACAGGAAATATCTCAGGCTTTAATTTGAAATTCTGTGCTTTACTGACCGGGGTAACAATGGACTGGCTGATTCGTAAGCGTGACGGCAAAATAGTCAATTTCAGCAAACTGAAAATTGAGAAGGTTGTCGAACGCACATTGAAAGCATCGTCAACTGAATCTGATCCTTCCGAGATCACTGATCAGGTTGAGGCTGCGTTGTATATGAATTTCTTCAAAACCGGTTCAATCCCCACGGTTGAGCAGATACAGGATTTCATTGAAGAAACATTTGTACTTCGCAAGCTGACTTCCGCTGCGCGCGCGTTCATTCTTTACAGAGAAAAGAAAAGTGAAGCCAGGGATGTTGATCATCTTCTGAGCGGAATGGCAGGAGCTGTTTCAGACTATATCGGCAAAGATGACTGGAGAGTCAAAGAAAATTCCAATATGAATTACTCCCTCCAGGGTTTGAATTTCTATCTGTCCTCTTCCATCACAAGGAGATACTGGCTCAGCAGAATCTATACGCCCAGAATTCGCGAATTCCAGGAGAACGGTGATTTTCACATACATGATCTGGGAATACTGGGACCGTATTGTGTTGGCTGGGATCTCATGACGTTGCTGAAGGAAGGATTCAGGGGGGCACGGGGAAAAACTGAATCAAAACCGCCTGCTCATCTCAGAACAGCACTCGGGCAGATCGTCAATTACTTTTATACCCTCCAGGGAGAAGCCGCCGGGGCGCAGGCCTTCTCAAATTTTGATACACTTCTTGCACCATTCATAAGGTTTGATAATCTTGATTACACCCAGGTTAAACAGTCCTTTCAGGAATTCCTTTTTAATGTAAATATTCCAACAAGAGTTGGGTTCCAGGCTCCATTCACGAACATCACTATGGATCTGAAACCATCGGAGACTCTCCGCGATCAGAATGTAATAATTGGTGGAAAAGAAAAAAGCGAAGTATATGGTGATTTCCAGTCAGAAATGAACATGATAAATCACGCATTCGCTGAACTCATGATGGAAGGCGACTCGAAGGGAAGAATTTTCACTTTCCCGATACCAACTTACAATCTGACAAAGGATTTCAACTGGGACGATGAAAATCTCAAACCAATGTGGGAAATGACCGGAAAATATGGTGTTCCATACTTCAGCAATTTTGTTAATTCAGACATGGACCCGGATGATGCCAGGAGCATGTGCTGCAGACTGCGTCTTGATAACAGAGAGCTTCGAAGCAGAGGAGGCGGATTGTTCGGTTCAAATCCTCTGACAGGTTCAATTGGTGTTGTTACGATAAATCTTCCCAAAATCGGGTATACATCAGCAAACGAAGAAGAATTCTATGACCGTCTTTCATCTGTAATGGAAGCTGCCAGAGAATCACTTGAACTCAAGCGTGATCTTATTGAAAAACTCACGGATAGAGGTCTTTACCCATATACAAGCCATTATCTGCGCAGCATCAAACTCGAGCAGGGGCAATACTGGAGCAATCACTTCTCGACTATCGGACTTATCGGCATGAATGAAAGCTGCATGAATTTCCTGGGGAATAGTATCGCTACCGAAGAAGGACGATTGTGGGCACTATCAATTCTTGAATTCATGAGAGATAAGCTGTCGGAGTTCCAGGAGGAGACAGGCAACCTGTACAATCTTGAGGCCTCCCCTGCAGAGGGCGCTTCCTACAGCCTGGCCAGGAAAGACATGAAGGAATTCCCGGACGCCTATTTCATGGGCAGTTCAGACCCCTATTACACTAACTCCG
The DNA here is from genome assembly GCA_021108435.1 of Candidatus Aegiribacteria sp. Classification (NCBI taxonomy): domain Bacteria; kingdom Pseudomonadati; genus Candidatus Aegiribacteria; species Candidatus Aegiribacteria sp. The sequence goes on along the minus strand of JAIOQY010000016.1, from coordinate 10,855 downwards.
TTCACCTGCCCGTAACAGAACAGATGGATGTCTACTCTCTGCTTGAGCATCAGGATCCACTACAAACAATGTTTACAGGAGGAACTGTTGTTCATATCTTTATAGGTGAAGCTATTACAGACTGGAAAATGGTCAGGAAGCTGGCAAGATCTATTGTAACGAAATTTCATCTGCCATATTTCAGCTTTACTCCTACATTTTCCATATGCCCGGTTCATGGCTATATTGCGGGAGAACATTTCCTGTGTCCGTATCCGCATACCAAGGAGGAACTTGCTGAGTTCGGAGAAATCGTAGACACAGATGAGCAGTTGCCTGAAGGCAGCTATAATGAAGTTGATGAGAATACATCTGAGGAACAGGGAAGCCTGTTTCTCAACATAGGAAAGGTTAAAATTAATGCCTGAAGCCAACAGGAAATTCCGGATAAATGCAATCAGAACAGAAGTATATTCAAGAATTGTGGGTTATTACAGACCTGTCCAGAACTGGAATCGAGGAAAAAGAGAGGAATTTTCTCAGCGTAAGTATGTTACTCTGGAGAAATCAGAACAAAAGGCTACTAATTGATTCGATCCCTCACAGGGACCAGCCTTATAGAGTATCCCGGAAAGATTTCATCCATCATTTTTATCAGCGGATGTAATCTTCATTGTCCATTCTGCCATAATCCTGAGCTGGTCAGACCAGATATGCTCGAAAATGAATTCGATCTTTCACATGAAACAGTGTTGAAAGAACTCTCTAAGCGAGAAGGTTTCATTGAAGCCGTTTGCATAACAGGCGGTGAACCATTGATATACAGTCGCCTTTCCGAGCTGATCGAAAGCATCAGGAAATATACATCTCTATTTATCAAACTTGACACAAACGGAACCAGACCAAATGAACTTGAAAGCATTCTTGAGTATATCGATTACGTAGCCATGGACCTGAAAAGCTCTCCGCCTAAATATCCTAAAGCAACTGGTGAAAAAGCAGTATTTGCTGATGTAAGCATGTCAATCGACATAATAAAAACTCTACCGGAATATGAGTTCAGGACAACTATGGTTCCAGGTATTGTCGATGGAGACGATGTGATAGAACTACTGAGAGAAATCGGTCCAGTGAAGAAATACGTACTTCAGGGTTTCCATTCTTTTAAAACACTATCTGAAGATTTCACAGGTATCCCCTCTTACCCGAAAGGTTATCTGGAAGAAGTTGCAGAAAATATCATGAATCTGGCACTCGCGCAGAGCGTCAACATCAGGACATAGGGGTCAAATCTTTCCTCTTGATATTTGAATCAACTGATCACATAATTTATCGAATCTTCTCTTCAATTGTAGATCATTCCCCAACATGACTTGTAATCTTTTCCTTGAGTTGCTAACTGTACTATAATCTATTCCTGCCAGCAGTTTACCTATTTCAGGTTGGGTTATCCGACAGAAACGGTACAGAAATTCCATCAGCATTGATCTTTCCACAGATCTTTTACCACGCTGACAAATATCGCACCTGCGCTTACTGATCAAACATGCAAAATTATCGATCAGCTCATCTGGCTCGAATATTTTTCTTAATTCCCTCAGGGCAGGTTTCTCTCTTTCAAATACTTCCTTACTCAGAAATCTTTCTTTAACCTGTTGAATAAAGTCAGCTTCTCCCACGATCCCAATCCCTTTACCTGATTCAAGAGGATTTTCTGTATCCTGATCAATACCCAGTTCTATGAATTTTCGATACTCCTGCCTGCCACTGCGATTATCTCCACCCATATAATCCAGCACAGTACTGTAATTAACGAAGCCTCTTCTTTTCCCCACTGAGAAATACCCCAATAAACTGCTGGCTTTGCACTTGAGGAGTATATTAATTCTATCATCAAATGATTTCTCGGCATAAGATTCAATCCGTATAGGATTCAGATGAATATAACGGGATACCTTTAGAAGATAATTATCAGAATCTATCAAAAAAGCCTTGTATCTTCCCTGGTAAAGATGTCCCACCCGGCTATGTCTGTGATTGAAAACAGAAGTGTAAGAAATATTAAAATGACGCATGAATTCAGACAGATTTCCATCCGGAGTGGTTGCCAGTAAATGGAAATGGTTTGGCATACATACATATGCTAGAAGAGATACATTATAGATTTCCAGGGAGAGTGAAAGTTTTTCCAGAAAAGCTTTTTGATCCTGTGCATCTGTGAATATCACCTTTTTTTCGTTCCCGCGGCAGGTGACATGATAATAAGCACCAGGATACTGGATTCTTAAAGGTCTAGTCATACTCAAATAGTATTAAATTGATGCTATTTGTCAAGAGGAAAGATTTGACCCTACTTAGCCTTAATTAGCCTTAATCCTTATCAGGATATCTGAATCTTCCCTGTAGCCCTTCATCGATGAAAGAAGTCCGCGAATGGATCCCTCAATCATTTCTGCAGGAAACTTCCCTACTTCCAACGGTCTGCCATCAAGAGTGATTTCAATTCTCCCCGGAGCGTAGAAACACTCCTCTTCCCTTTTGCAGCCACTCAGAATCGCCTCCGCCATTCGTCTGCAGTCCAGTCCGCATCTGCCGCATTCCTCTTCAGTTTTCTGTGGCAGAAGATGAAAAGTGTTTCTGTATATGGCGGCGTAATTCGTATCTGTATCTTCAACGCGAAATGTCGTCAGTACAAGTGAATTCCCGGAAGTTACTTCCTCCCCGCAATCTACAATCGGTGCTATCAGATTACTGTCAGTCGGGATGATAACAAGATCGGGGGGCATTGATTCAAGCAGACCTTCAATGGATGACTTGCCCGGAAATGCTGCTTCGATTTCACCTGACAGATTCGTGGATATCACGCAGATTGCCCTGTCAGATAAAGCCGCGATGAATCTGGAGATGAACTCTCTCCTCTCTGCCGGCTCTCCTTTTACTTTCAGACACTTCATGGAATCTCCTTCTCAGAAAACATGAACGGCACTTGCCTTGAAGGAAATATACACATCCTGACCTTTTGTCAGATTCAGTTCCGATAAAGCACTTCTGGTAACAGATGAGATTAATAACAGATTACCGCAAGCCACAGAGATACTGAAAATTGAACCTGTACGTTCAACAGATGAGATTTTTCCAATGAAGTGATTTCGTTCACTTGTAACTGTAGCTTCCTTTGAAACAACTATCGACTCCGGTGGTATCGCCAGAAACCCATGTCCACTTTTATTCGTTGTATGCCTGACAAGATGTCCTTTTACGCTAGCTCCATCTTCACTGAATTCTGCCGGGAAAACATTCTTCATTCCTACAAATGATGCCATGAACGGAGTTTTCGGACTGTAAAATATTTCGTCTATCGTTCCTGCCTGCTCGATTCTTCCATCCCTTATCACAGCACCGTGAGTACCCATTGAAAGGGCATCGGTGAAATCATGGGTTGTCATCAGGAAAGTCATTGCTGTTTCACTATGAAGCCGTCTGAGTTCACTTCTGATTTCCCCTTTGAACATCTGATCAAGGGAACTGAGCGGTTCATCCAGGAGAATAACTCCGGGATCTGTGATAAGTACACGGGCAAGTGCAGTCCGCTGTTTCTCTCCTCCGCTGAGTTTCTCTGGTAATCTGTCCAGAAGCCGCTCCAGGTCGAGGATTTCCACAAGCTTATCAAAATCGTGCTTGATACCGTTCTGCGAATAGCGAACCCCGAACATGATGTTCTGCTTCACGGACAGGTGGGGAAAAAGGGCGGTATCCTGATAAACGATGCCAACGCTCCGCCTGCCCGGCGGGTTTTCTGTAACATCTTCGCCATTAATCTCAATGGTACCTGAATCCTGTCTGACAAGTCCGGCAATCGTCTCAAGGAGGAGGGTTTTTCCCGAACCGGTGGGACCCATGAGTATGAAGAATACGCTTTCAGGTATTTCAAGGTGCAGTGGACCCAGCTGAAAGCCCTTGAAAGTGACTTTGATATCCTTCAGGCTTATCAAACCGTTCTCCGCTTCCTGGAAGTGAGAACTCTGAGGGCAATGAATATCATTAAACTCATTGCGATAAGTATGAATGCTACCGGCTGGGAGTACTCAAGACCGTAAGCCTGGTAACGCTCAAACATCAGAACAGGAGCAATCATCGGATGATAGGCAATAACAATAACCGCACCGAATTCGCTAAGTGCCCTTGCTGCACTCATTATTGTTCCAGCAACCATACTTCTTCCCGCAAGGGGAAGTGTAACTCGCTTGAATGTGGACAGTTTTGATGCGCCAAGTGTCATCGAAACTTTCTCAAGCCTTTCAGGAACGGATGAAAAACCCTCTTTCGCGGCGTTTATGAAAAAGGGTATCGAGACGAATACAAGAACTGTAATGATCCCGGCAGGACTTCCCATTATTCTTACACCCAGATCCGCAAGGATTTTACCGAACCAGTGGTTTCTGCCGGATACAGCGAGAATGGCTATACCCACAACCGGATGCGGTATAACTATGGGTATATCAACAATGCTCTCAACAAGATTCTTCCCCGGAAAATCCTTCCTCGCAAGCAGGTACGCGAAAGGGGTTCCCAGTATCAGACAGATGACTGCGGCCATTCCCGAAGTGTAAAGGCTCAGGAGAACGGCGTTCATTATCTCCCCGTCGTGAAGGGATTCCCAGATGATGCCCGGTGACGGCGCTGTCGCGATATTTACCAGCGGAAGGGCCAGGAAAGACAGCACTACAACCGCGAATACGATGCAAACCCATATGAAGGGACCTGATTTCACTGTTTACTCAATCAGATCAGCAAGGCACTCCGGAATAGATGCCGTATCGGTCTCTGCGGAAATTCTGCATGGAATGAACGGCGGCTGTCCCATTTCCGCCAGTACGGCAAGACCGCCCTCGGGTGACAGCATATATTCAAGAAATGCTATGGCCGCATCCGTATTAGGTGCCCAGTTTATCAGTGTTATTCCATATGCGATCGGCGCACCTGTAACAGTTCTTGTCTCACCCGGGGAGCTTCCGGCTATTTCTGTTGATGCCGTTGCGTACAGATCCGCGAAATCAGGATCTCCCAGATTGATTTCAGGCGGGAAATCAACGTATTCAAGATCGTGCTGAACAGCTACCGAAAGGTATTCAAACGCGTAATCCAAATGCCCGCTTTCAAGAAGCGAAATCAGTTCTACCGATCTGGGTCTGATATTCCTTTCATCACGATTTTCCAGAAGTGAAACCGCAATCCCTGGAATACTGTAATATTCTTCAGCAAGCTGCAGTACCAGCAGGGTTCTATAACCGCAGGGATCAGCATCCGGATCGGAATGACCCCATTCAACAGCGTCATTTTGAAGTGTCTCGACCCAATTGTCCGCGTTTATCTCATCCGCGAAGCGGCTTCCAGGAGTGTAGGCAAGCACCATTCTGTTGGTTGCGAATATGGCGTTCCATGACGCAAATTCAGGTATCAGCATATTGTCTATTACCCGGTAATCAGCTGAAGCCAATATATCGCAGTCTTCCCTGCCCAGTTCGGTTATCTTCCTGGCGCAGGCAACGCTTCCCGCAGACTCCCTTCTTACATCAACATCCGGATACATCGCTTCAAACTGATCTTCAATGATCTCCAGTGGAACCGCCAGACTTCCGGCATGGAATATTGTAACAACTCCTGAAATATCCCCTGCCAGCAGAATTGCAGACAGAACAAAAATTGCAGCTGTACTCTTTCTCAATCTACTACCTCCATGTAAAAAATGATTATTCAGACTGCTTATATACCCGTTATGTCGATTTGACACAATGGTATCGACCATTGATGATCGTTGATCACTATGTCTTGATCCAGATGGGTGACTGGTGCGCATCTCGTGATGTGCAAACCGACCGATCGTAAACGAGGGCGCACTGAAGCATCAGACAATCGATGAAATTGATAGAAGAGCAGAAATGCAGGACGCGAAAGTCTACCCTCTTGACATCAATCACTTAATGGGCGACCCCGATAGGAGTTCGATGATTTCGTTGGCCATCATGTTTGCAACAATACCTACCCTGGCGGATAAAGTCCCCAGTGAAAGGTTGCTCTGCTGATCGCCCACAAGTGTAAAATCCTCTCTCCTGTCCACTTTGATTAAATCAGTTCTACCGTATCCCGCGAGTCCTGAACAAGCAACAATCGGTCTTCCAGGAAGCCCTGTCAGCCAGGATTCAAGGAGCATCACTTTTGCTTCGGCACTGTCAAACGCTTCAACAAGAAAATCACACTCAGAATAGATGGAACAAGCGTTTTGTGCGTCTATTATCCTGTTATGAATTTCTATTATGGCGTCAGGATTTATCTGTTCCAGATTATGCCTAAGTGCTTCAACCTTGGGATATCCAATCTGATCTCTGAAATAGAATTGTCTGTTGAGGTTGGGCAACTCAACGGAATCAAAATCAGCAATTACGAGCCTGCCCACCCCTGCGCGAATGAGTGTTGCTGCAACATTCGATCCTATTCCGCCGGCTCCTGCTATACCTACTGACGATCTGTCAAGAAAGAATGTGAGACCAGGCGGATTGTCTCGAAAAGCATTGGTTTCTTCTTCAATCATATTTAATTCTAAACAATCATTTTGGTATGTGCCAGCACACATTAAGGAGGGTTGTTTCCTGCTCCTGCGATTTGTAACTTTCATGCGTATATTTCTGTGGTATTTTTCATTATCACTATTAGAAGATTATTTTGCAACTACTGGCGCAAACACAGGGAGTTATCTATGGCAAGTACACATAACGCCGGTAAGATTCTTGAGAAGCAGAAGGTTCTCGGTACTTTCGAGTATAAACCTAAACCTTCCTTACGAGGGTATACTGGGGAGATACTCAGAGTTGATATATCAGAACCTTCTTTCAGAATCATACCGGTAACCGAAAAAATGAAAGAGATTTTTACCGGAGGAAAAGGGTTTGACCTCTGGATGATGTGGCAGGAAGTAACCTCCGAAACTAAATGGGACAGTCCCGAAAACCCCATCTGCATAGCAGCAGGACCGCTTGGCGGTACCCCTGCTTTTTCAGGTTCCGGCAAATCCATTGTAACTACTATCTCCCCCACAACCGGATCCGCGGTGGATTCCAATGTTGGAGGACACTTCGGTCCATTACTGAAGTTTTCAGGCTTTGACTGCCTTGTTATAACCGGCAAATCTGAGAATGAAGCTATAGTCTTCATTGACGGGATGAACGGGATTGTACGGGTAATTGAATCCCCGTTGCTTTCAGTGAACTCCCATCTGGCCGCGGAGGAACTGGCTGAAATGTATTCCGATAATGATGACGACAAAAGGCACATTTCCACGGTTTCATCCGGAATCGGGGCAGATCATGCATGGATCGGATGCCTTAATTTCTCCTGGTGGGACTGGAGAAGAAAATCCATGAGGCTGAAACAGGCAGGAAGGGGTGGAACAGGCACCGTATTCCGCAATAAGGGACTTAAGGCGCTTGTTGTAAAAGCTCCACACACAAGACCTGTATGGACCATCTCCCGGCAGGATTCATCCCCGGGTGGAGGTATCAAATGATTGATATAAAAGCAGTAGATGCAATTATTGAAAAATGGAATTCCGATCCCGAATTCGTCATCGAAATGATGCAGGATGTTCAGGATGAATTCCGATACATCCCTAAGGAAGCCCTTGAAAGAATAGCCGACAGAACTGAAAAACCGAGGGGTAAGCTGTTCCATATAGCAACCTTCTACAGGGCTTTCAGCCTTGAGCAAAGGGGAGAAAAAGAAATCCAGGTCTGCATGGGAACAGCGTGTTACGTTAAAGGAGCTCCAGATATTCTAGCGGCCCTGGAAAGGGAACTTGGCATATCAAGCGGAGAAACGACACCTGATGGCAAATTCACACTTTCGGAAGTCAGGTGTCTTGGCTGTTGTGGAATTGCTCCGGTGATAACGATTGGCAATGAGGTTATCGCAGAAGTCAAACCTTCACAGGTAAGCAACCTTATCTCCAGTTACTGCAAGAACTGAGGGAGCTATCATGAATACCAATGCAATAGATCGATTGAAAACTCTTCTTGAATCATCTTCAGGCACTGCATGTGATACAGCAGTATCTCTCACGGTCCATCTCGGTACGTGTGGAATAGCCGCTGGGGCAGATAGAACGCTGAAGGCTTTGAGAACCTCTATTACATCCGGAAGAGTTCAGCCCGTTGAACTGAGATCCAGCAGTTGCGCAGGCCTTTGCAGCTGTGAGCCTATGGTATCCGTTAACAGGAATGGTGAACAAACGGTGATGTACCTTGATGTTACCGAGGACAAGGTCAATGACCTGTTAGATTGTATCAGAGGAGTAAAAACAGCTGAAGAATGCCATTTGCAGACTATAACCCACGATGATCCCTTTTATCTCAAGCAGCAAACGGTAGTGTTTATCAATCGAGGGCTTATTGATCCGGAAAGCCTTGATGATGCTCTTACAAGTGGTGCCTACAAAGGGCTGGCCAGTATACTGGATACTATGGATCCTGCAGAAGTCATCACAGAAATAACTAAATCGGGACTTCGAGGAAGGGGTGGTGGTGGTTTCCCTGCCGGAGTGAAATGGTCCTCCTGCGTCAGTGCATCTGAACGGACTGGAGGCATTCCTGTAATTGTATGCAATGCGGACGAGGGGGATCCTGGTGCATATATGGACAGGTCTATTCTGGAGTCCGATCCTCATTCGATCATAGAGGGCATGGCCATCGGAGCATACGCGATCGGGGCTAAGGAGGGTTATGTTTACATCAGAAAAGAGTACCCTCTCGCCATGGAAATCCTTGAGAATGCAATCCGGCAGGCTCGTGAGAAGAACCTGCTTGGAAAGAATATACTCGGAACTGATTTCTCTTTTGATCTTATCATTCATCGCGGAGCAGGAGCATTTGTCTGTGGTGAATCATCTGCCCTCATGATCTCAATGAGCGGTATGCCGGGTGAACCCAGGGCGAAGTACATTCATACCGTTGAATCCGGCTACAAGGGACGTCCAACAGTCCTCAACAACGTCGAGACCCTGGCTAATATTCCAAGAATCATTACCCGGGGAGCTAGATGGTTCGCATCCATAGGAACCGGAGATGTTTCCGAGAATCCGTGGAACGGCTCATCCGGCACGAAAGTCTTCTCACTTGTCGGGGATATTAAAAATGCTGGCTTAGTCGAAATTCCCATGGGTATTACTCTCAGAGAAATCATCTTCGATATCGGCGGAGGCATACCTGATGGCAGGGAATTCAAAGCTGTACAGACCGGAGGTCCATCCGGAGGAGTCCTTCCTGCTGAAAAGCTTGACCTTCCTGTGGATTTCGACACTCTCACCGATGCAGGCTCCATGATGGGGTCAGGCGGTATGGTTGTCATGGACGACGAAACATGCATGATTCAGATAGCAAAGTACTTCGTCGACTTTCTCAAGGATGAGTCCTGCGGCAAGTGTACACCCTGCAGAGAAGGACTTGTCGCCCTTGGAACCATTCTGGATAGAATAATCAGCGGAGATGGCCGCCAGGGTGATATCGAACTTCTCGAGGAATATGGACAGAACATGTGTGAAACCAGCCTGTGCGCGCTGGGTCAGACCGCGGCCAATCCTGTTCTCAGCACCATCGAGTATTTTCGGGATGAATATGATGATCATATCAGGGACGGAAAATGCGGAGCGCTCAAGTGCAAAGCGCTTATTGAGTACCGCATTAACGCGGAGAACTGTACCGGCTGCACTATCTGTGCCAGAAACTGCCCTGCAGGCGCGATCAGAGGCAACTTGAAAGAGCCACATGTGATAGATCAGGAGAAATGTATACGTTGCGGGGTCTGCAGAGAAGTATGCAACTTCAACGCGGTGGAGGTGCTGTAATGGCTGACAGAGAAATGATAACAATCGAAATAAATGGAAAATCAATCTCGGTTGAGAAAGATACAACTATTCTGGAAGCAGCTCAAAGTATCGATGTATACATTCCTGCCCTCTGCAACAGCGAACTGGTAGAGCCGTATGCAGCATGCAGGCTCTGCATTGTGGAAGTTGATGACGGAAGAAAAACGAAGCTTGTTACTTCGTGTAATTATCCTGTTAGAATACCAATCAAAGTTTACACCTCTTCTGAAAAAGTGCTCAGGAACAGGAAAATCACTCTGGAGATGATGCTCTCCAGGTGGCCCAACGTACAGGTAATCAAAGATCTTGCGAAGAATGCCGGGATTAAGAAAGCCCGCTATCAACACCCCGCCGTCGATCTGAATCCCAATGCCTGCATTCTGTGCGGCCTCTGCATGAGAATCTGCGAGCAGGGAATCTGGGAAAATATCATTAACTTCACGAACAGGGGCGCTGATAGGGCAGTTCGAATGCCCTACGATTCCGAGCAACCTCACTGCGTTGGATGCGGAGCCTGCGCTGAAATATGCCCCACCGGGGCAATAACAATGGCGGACGACCCCAATCAGCCCTTCGATGCCGAAATGATAAGAAAAGCCGGCATGAGGATAACTAAGGAAATGATAAAGTATGACGAGGAGCAGTGCGACATGCGGGGAGTGGGAACCGCCCACCTCGTTGAGATAATGGATGCTTACGATCTCCTCCCTGTTATGAACTACCGCTATGGAAAGCATGAAGACACTCCGAAAATCAGCTCCGATATCTTCAGAAAATACTTTACAAAAGGCAAACCTGATGGATGCTGGCTCGGATGCACTATGGCCTGTGCCAAGGCTATCGAGGACTTTGAACTGAAGACCGGTCCCTACAAGGGGCAGAAAGTTCTTGTGGACGGCCCGGAGTATGAAACACTTGGCGGTTCATCCAATATGGGAATCTTCGATCCTTATTTCGTTGCCG
>JAIOQY010000015.1 GCA_021108435.1 Candidatus Aegiribacteria sp. | reverse complement strand
GGATGATGAAATCGCCGCGTTTTTGATCTGATTGTTCAGAAGTCCGCTGTTATCAGTATCAAAGTTGATGAATACATCATCCTCCCTCTGAGGTGTCCCATTCCAATCCAGCCAGGTTACACCATGATGCCATGAAGCAACAAACACACCCCCGGAACAGTCCGCCAGACAAACGAACAGCTGATCCTTACTTGGTAATTGAGACCCGAATTCAGTCCATCCATACTGGCTCAAGACCCCTGCACCCCTGTAATTGCTTGTTACCCAGATATCCTCTCTGGAATCAATAGAAACTGCCAGCAGATCATTGGACAGGATCCCTGCGGGTCGAGTATTGTACCAGGAGTCAAGAATGCCGATTGCGACCCCGTTACCTGAAGCCCTGTTGTCTGAGAATTCTGACACCTGTGCAATCATGAGACTGTCAGAGGTTAACCAGCATATATCCTGAATCATCTGTCCGGCCAATCCGTACGTTCCTCTTATCCATTCAGAACCATCGAAAATGCAGACATCACCCTGACCGCCAACTGCCAGTTCTCCCTCATTATAGGCAAGTGATATGTCTCATCAATCTGCCAGTCCTGATCAGCAGTCATGAAATACAGACCTGCTGTGGATGCAGCCCATATCGTGTCACCTGCGACGAGAAGTTCCATAGCTCCAATTTCCGAAGCGGAGGGAAAACTGAACCACGAGTCCGGACTCCCGGGGTAAAAATCCTTCCTGAGCATTACGATACCATTAGACGTACCCACGATGAGCCCGGAATCAACCGGAGCAACACAGTTGATATTATCGGAGGGAAGTCCGCCGCCGGTTGAAAATATTGTCCAGACATTGAAGTAACCAAGATCCTTGCTGCAGAGCCCTTCGCTTGTACCGACCCAGATCGTCGTATCCGGGAGAATGCAGGTAATCTGCAGAGAAATCGGCAATCCTTCAAGCTGTCCATAATGCTGAAATCCTCCGGATGAGAGCTGCACATCAATTCCACCGCCGTTAGTCCCAATCCATAGATTCCCTGATTCATCTCTGGCAAGACATCTTACATCACTTAGAGAAAGTTCCCCCGGGCAGGTCCATGTTGAGTCCCAGAATACAGTATCGGCCCCGAGCGTTCCAAAAATAACTCCACCGCTTGTTGCTCCCGTAAAATGAGTATCCTCAACAAGTATTTCACTGACTCCGCCTAAATGCGTAAAATGCTCCCAATCGGATATTCTACCTGTAACCAGTACGCTGAAGATCATCAGAAGGGTCATATTCTCTCCTCCCACCATGAAAACAGTCTGCTCAAACCAGTGTTTCTGCTGACCTCCGGTTTCCAGCCGAGCAAAGAGTTCAGTCTGGATGGATCGCCAACCTGAAATTCCACATCAACCGGACGAAACAGATCGGGGTCAATTTCAAGTTCAATATCATGTCCGGAAATTTCAATAAGCATGTTAACCATATCTCCAATGCTGTTTCCTGTTCCTGAACAAACGTTATATATACTTCCGGACTGTCCTCTGTTAAGGATGTACCTGTATGCCCTCGCCACATCTGATACGTAAAGATAGTCGCGAACGGGTCTGAGGTTTCCTACCCGTATTCGCTTTGATCCACTTCTGGCTGCCTCGATAATACGTTTGCAAAATGCCGGAAAAGCAAAATCTCCGGATTGTCCTGGACCATAATGAGGAAATGAACGGGCAAGCACTATATCCAGATTATAATTCCCCGCAAATTGAAATGCCGCTATTTCCGCCGCGGCTTTCGTTGTGCCGTAAGGATTTCTCGGACCTATTTCACTGTTTTCAGTAATCAGATCGTCAGTAGGCTTATAAACCTCGGCGGAGCTGACCATAAGAAGCCTTGCTTCCGGACAATGTGAAACCATGTACTCCAGAATTGAAATAGTTCCCATTAGATTGATTTCGTATGCTTTATGCACTTCCTTCAAAGATCGTGAAACTGAACTCATTGCTGCCAGATGAATGATATACCGGACTTCTTTTAACGCTTCAGGCGCTTCAGAAGGGAGATCCCATTTAATCTTCCTCACTCCTGAAGGAGCCCGGAAATCAGTCGAAATATCAACTGCTATGTCTCCTTCACCCATTTCGAGTTCACTCATGAGGTGACTGCCGACAAACCCGCCTGCCCCGGTAACCAGAATTGCCCCGGACTCAAGCCTGTTTTCACCGAAACGCTTCCTGGCCGCCATATCTTAAACCCTCCGTCCGAGGTAACGGATTTCCTCTTTCAGCAGGATCCCGCTCATCGAAAAAACCTCTTCCCGAACCACATCAACAAGTCTTAATATATCAGACGATGCAGCATGTCCTGTATTCACTATGAAATTCGCATGCTTTTCTGACACCATGGCTCCTCCGATTGTTCTTCCTTTCAGACCTGAGTCCTCAATTAGTTTCCCCGGAGAGGGACCTTCGGGGGGTCGGCGGAATACGCTCCCCGCATTCGGATACTCAAGAGGGAACTTCTCCCTGCGCATTTGCAGTATGCGTCTTGCTTCCGATCTGAGCACTTCAGGATCTGCCTCATTCAGCAGGAACATTGCTCCCGTCACGATCAATGCTTCCTTCTGAAACCTGCTTGATCTATAGGAGAAACCGCATTCCGTGTTTCTGATAACCCTCTCGTTTCCATCAGAATCTACAACATCAACTTCTGTCAGCATATCCGAGACAGAACAGCCATAAGCACCGGCGTTCATGAATATCGCCCCTCCTACGGTTCCCGGTATTCCAATTGCGAACGTGAGTCCTGATGCCCCTTTGCTGCAGGCAACACCTGAGAGAGAGGGAAATCTGGATCCTCCGCCACAGACGAGTTTCCATCTGCTGCCTGAATGCTCCCACCTGACAGATGCAAGATCACCTGCAAGTCTGATAATAATGGAACTGCAGCCATCATCTGAAGCAAGTATGTTCGATCCGCGTCCGATAAGAAACCATTGAAAACCTTCCTGCCGCAAAACACCAAGCAGATCAGAGAGCATTCCTGTAGAAGATACAACAATGGAAACTGCAGAACCTCCGACCTGCCAGGTTGTCCATTCGCTCAGCTGAATTGACCGGACAGCGTCTGGATAATGCTCCTTAAGGAGATCGGCAGCAGTTTTATTCACTATTACTCGAATTCCTTTCCTGTCAGCCCCATGAGGCACGCTCCCACAGAAAGATAAGTAAACAGAAATCCTGGCGCCCCTGCTTTTTCCATCCAGGCAAGTACGCATCTGTATACGGAAGGGAGAAGCGCAATTTTTGTTACAAGTCTCATCAAAACGGTGCCGGGGTAAGCGGGAGCATCAAAAAGCGGTTTGATCCAGTTACTGCCAAGCAAACCTGCAGACTCAGGGATTATTGCTAATGTGTATTTCAGCCCGGAACTTCCATACTCGATCATTTTTCTCGAATGCTCACGTACTGTCACCGTATCGAGATGATCAACTCTGAGATTCGGATTCCAGTAGAGTGTGGCTCCCTGCCTGGCAAGTCGGAATCCTAATTCAGTATCCTCTCCACCATACCGGTCAATGAGTAAATCAAAGCCTCCTGCAGTTTCCAGTAGTTCTGTCGGAAGACTTATATTACCGGTAACGAAATACCGCGGGGGGAATATGCCAGCCTCTCTTTTTCCCATTGCCCTGGTATCGAACCATTTCTGCCATGGCGAGGAATCTTTCTTCCAGGCGTTAACCCTGGCACCCATGATAATGTCTCCAAGTTTTTCTCGATGCAACTCGATGTGCTTTCTTAATATGTCAGAAGGAAATCGGATATCGCCATCCGAAATGAATGATAAGGGAGCGGATGCCTCCTGCCAGCCTCTGTTGCGGGCGGCAGGTCTGTTCCCGCCGGTTTCAAGCCGGATAACTTTTACACTGACTTCTTCCGGAAAAGCAAGATCAAACTGTTGCTCGACTGGAATAGTGCTGCAATCATCAATTACAATTAATTCCCACGGAATCCCTCCTGTTTCCTGGTTCCTGAGACTTTCCAGAGTGATCCTGAAATTCTCTCCTCCATCCTTCACAGGAATCTGCACGGATATTTCCGGTCTCATTCCGAGCTGCCTTCCGAGATTGTGGTTCCCAGCTTTCTGAGAACAGCGATGATAAGAATTGTGATGAAAGATCCGACAAGGACAATAGCCGACCGAAAGCCGGCATTAAGCGTTGCCAGAGGACCGTAGGAAATCGGTAATACTACAGTCAGCGTAACTGCAAAGAAACTAATCGGGAAAACCTTTCTGCCAAGCCAGAAAAGACTCAGAGCCATGAACAGATTTGTGCCGAGTGTAGCAAAAGCCGCTCCAAGAGCACCTGCTACAGGTATCAATCTAAAATTGAATCCTATATTCAGAATAGCACCGAACAGTGTCATTCCCGCAATATATCTGGTCTGACCTGTAAGAAGACAACCAGTCTGAGAAATAAGGAACAGCCCGAACATGGCGCTGGCTCCGGCAAGCGTAGGCAGTACGCGAAGGGAAGGCAGGAAATGAACGCCTCCAACCAGACCTACAATCCATGGAGATGACATAGCAAGAAGAAGGGCTGTCCAGTTAACCATAACCATGAAAAGCAATCCTGCTCTGCCCAGTTCCGCAAGATTTCCGCCGGTTCTCCGTTTCCTGAAAATGAACCGCTTCCAAGCCATATCAAAACCCAGAATCATCGGCATGAGAACAAGACAGGCACGGCTTGCCCATTCGTAATATCCGCTTTCCGCAAGATCAGGATAGATGTTTCTCAGCATGAACATATCAGCGGATGAAAGTACGATCATGGACAGCGTCGCAGGAATCAATGGCAGGCTGAAACCAAGTATATCACTGCTCAGAGTTGACGGTTTCTCAGTTCTTTCCGAACCGGCCGTTCTTTTCCACATCATGATTATTGCCACTGCGGCAATCAGGAAGGAGGGAGCCCATCTTGCTGTCAGGAAAGAGGGAATCGCATTGAAAGAAAAGGCATAAAGGAAAACAGCAAGCGCTCCAAGAGCAAGAAACCCGCGGATTATCTGCAGCAGGAGATATCGGCCTGCCAGACCGTCCGCCCTCGGGAAAGACAGAGACAGCTGAACGTATGCAACTCCGATTCCAAGAAGGACAGCGTGAATCAGGTATTGGGAATGCTGCAGATGAAGGAATGATGTAAGGGATCCCTGAAGTAGAAGAACAAGCAGAGCCATCAATAGAGCCGGAACGGCAGGGAAAAAGATGCCTCGAACCAGAACTGCCCTGTGATTCGCTGTCCTCTGCCAGGCTCTTATCAGCGCAGTGGGAAGACCAAGCACTACTATTCCGGCGATGGCTTCCGCGATGATTCTCAGCGTACCGAGTTCTCCTGCGGCATCAGCAGACAGGAATTTAGAGAAAAAGGGAAGAAAGGCTACCTGAACAAGACCACTGAAAATCAGAGCCGTAGCGTAGAATATCGATTCCCGCGATAGATCCCTTTTATGATCGTTAACATGAACTATGTTCAAATTCTCTTTCATTGGGGTTTCTCCCAGCCCCGTTCCCTGTAAATCCTGTGTATTTCCTCTGCCACTGATAACCAGTGGTGCCGTGCTCTGATCCATGGCGGACCCGCAAGGGCGTGTTTTTTTCTCAGATCTGCATCCAGCGCCAGCTCGCGCAGATCACGTTTCAGTGTTTTCGGAGTTGTGAGAAAAAACGGGTGCTCCGGAATGAAGTCCTGATATGTTCTGGAGAGGCTGGTCACTGTTGCAATCCCCATAGAAAGGGTCTCAAGTGAATTGACTCCATAGCCCATATCTCCGCTTGCGACCTGGTCTACGGCAATATGGCACGAAGCCTTCATCCGGATCGCTTCTGAGTGGGACATATTCTCAATAAGTACAAGCTCTACAGGGATCTCTCGAGACAGATCTTCAACGGCAGTGATTATTTCTTCTGTACCCTTTACAGACCGAATTCTAGGTGCATGACAAATGCGTATTTTCCCCTGGAGAGGATCGGCCTGAGGCATTTCACTCTGGTCAAAAGGGAGAAAGAGATAATCAACCTCGGGATATCTCTGATAAAGATCGAATTCACAGGTAATGTGAAGGTCAGTGGCTTCCCAGACTGGACGTATTGCCCCCCTCATCCTGAGATCAAGACCATGATAGTAGGAAACAATCTTCTTTCCGGCTTTTTTAAGGGATTGAATATCTCTGCCATCTCTGAAAAAACTCATTCCACCTTCGAGATGATAGATGTCGTAATCCCACAGATCGTACTTCTTTGCGGCTTTTCTTACCAGAGGCGTCCAAATCATGTCTCTGAAATTCATCAGGATTCTCTCTGGAAAGCTCGGAGTCCAGAATATTCGTTCCGTAGTACCGGTAAACGGTACGTTCAGACTTCCGGCTTTCACTAATCTCTTAGCTTTCTGAAACCATTCCATATGACCAACAAAAGGAAGATTCAAACAGATATCTTCCTCGTACTTATTCAAGGCTTCGTAAAAGGTCACAAGCCTGCTTTCATGCCCTAGCGCCCTGTGGCCTCTTACGAACAGGTTCAGTATCCCGGTGTAGTTCTGTGGAGAAAGATGAAGAATTTTCATTTATTAAATACTTCCCGGTCATCATGTTTTCTAATGGTAAAAATGCCTGCTCCAGCAAATAACAGAGCAATCAAGCTCTGCCCCAGAACTCCCGGCCATGCAGGAAGTCCAAGAGAAACGACTGCAGCCGCTCCAAACATATCAGGAACACCCAGACCGAAATTCTTCATAGACATATATAAAGGTGATGAAGAAACATTCCAGAGTACAGCCTGTCGGCCAGGTTCATCGAACAGATCAGGTCCCGCTGCCTGCTCCAGTATACTCGTGTTGCTCCATAAGGCTGGAATGCAGACAAGAACGGAAAGAACGGCAATCAGCCAGAACAGTCGACCTCCTGTGCCTTTCCGTACTAGAGGAAATAAAAGAAACGGCAGAGTCGTGAAAAGAAATCTTGGTCCCCATCCCGTCCCGCCGGACCAGTCGTGAAGCATTCCATGCAGAACAAGTGACAGTACAAAAGGTGTCCAGAGCCGCCAGTCCTTCTGGAAGAATAGCGCGAATACACATAACGGCGCATAATAGAGGAGACCTTTCCCCGGGCTCAGAAGCAAACCGACAATTCCTCCCCTGAACGGCTCAATAACCATAGCGGGATCCTGGCTGTGCCCATCCAGAAAGGGGCTGCCGAATCTATACCAGTTCACTGAAGCAGCAATCAGAATGAACGGAGCCATTCCCGCAAGAAGTTTTCTCGTATTCGCCCAGCCGTTCCAGAACACGGGCAGGAGAAGGAGACTGTCAAGTCTGATCAGAACAGCCAGACCCATGCAGAATCCTGCGATGAGCGCCCTGTCTCTGCATGAGAAGTAGAAACCTGCCATCGCAGCCGCAGCGGCTGCGGTCACATCGTAAGGCATTCTCCCGTATACAAGAAACATTCCACCTATAGCGATGACAATCAATCTTGCCACGGATACGTTTTTGTACTTATATCTGGCTGCGGCATACATGAACCCTATCAGAATCAGACTGAAACCCCCGTTGAGAACACCGGTTGAAATCTTCCCGGCATCCAGTCCAAAAACGACTCCTGAAAAAGCCGCGGGAATCAGTAGAATGGAATAGCCGATGCTATGCGGCAAAAAATTCCCGGGTCTCACACCATCCACAATCCATCCGTACTCTCCCGACGCTGTGAGAAAAGGGCGTTGACCTATCAGGGAACCGGCTACTTCATACTGTGCAAGCACATCAGTTGTATACATTCTCCCGCCAAATACAAGAACAAGCAAAGCTGTCCACAGGAGTAGAACCCCGCGAAAATACGGATCCTGAGCCAGGTTCCTAGACAAAACCATAAAGAGTGTTCCTGAAAATCCCCCGCGCGGAGAATGATTCCTTGAATCGGCATAATCCGTAATTGACATTCATATCCAGGGTGAAAGTACCGAGATCCATGTAATGGTATCCCATTTGCTTCGCCCATCTGATAACATCCATATAAACCAGATTGACCGGCCTGAAAGCCTGATGCTCCTGATCGTGGGAGATGTAGAAAGCGAGAGTCACCCTGGGGTTGCAGTGAAACATCACCATCCCCCCGAGTACTTCTCCGTCTTTCAGCGCAATGAACTGTTTGATACGATCACTTCCCAGAAGACTTCTAAGAAGCTCAAGCTCTGGAAGAGTGTGAGTGGGTTTGACTCCGTGACGCTGCTGAAGATTTGATTCAAGCACATGGTAGAACAGTGAGAAATCGGAATTCTCTTCGACTGTAACTCCACTTTTCAGAGCCTTCCTCACGCCGCGAAGAGCAGATGAGCGAAATCCCAGTTTCAGTTCCTCACCGAATCGAGTCAGGTCTATAACTGCCGTCAGTTCCCTTCTTCGATATTTATAGCCGCGTTTGACCAGAGCGAATTCCAGGTAGTTATGAGGTCTTCGGTAATAGATGATCGGGGGTGGAGTCATTTCTATTCCGATCCAGCCATGAGATGCGCAATACGATTCCAGCGCGTCAATCAACTCTTCCAGTTTCCTCAATCCAAGGGAATCGTTCATCACCGGGCCTCCGTACGAAGAACCGGGATAGGACCGGAACCAGACACCATCTTCCCTCTCAGAGAGAGCACCGGGAATAATCGATACGATTTCGCTGCCGCTTTCAGCTATCAGATGATGATTCTGAAATCTGCCTTCAGGATGATAATCAAGAAAATCGGGAAGATGAAACACCGTACCGTTATTCGAACGCAGGACAAAATTAGTCCATTTCTCTCTATCAAATATTTCTGCATGTCTGATCGTTATCATCTTACCACTGCAACCTTTGCTCTTAACACCATATCATCCGTTTCTATAATAGCCAGATAAACTCCGGAGGACACATCCTCACCGCTTAATGAACCATTCCAGGACCAATCCTCCCAGCTCTCCGCCTGAATACATCCCAGATACTGTCCGGCAAGTGAAAACAGTTTCACGGAAATCTGCCGGTCAGTACCTGTCCAGCAAATGCGAAGCTCTTCTTCAGCGGGAAGAAACGGTTGAGGGTAGAACAGCAAATCGGGGTTTTCATCACTTTCCTGCTGCACGATAAGGGTCCAGAGACCTATTATCGATGAGAAATACAGCTTGGACGCATCCGCTTGAAAGACACTGAACTCATTCTCGACTCTGCTCGTGGGTATGTATGGAGAATTGGAAGTTGTGAATTCAGTGATCTCAGAGCCATCCACGCATATGATTGAACTTCCACTCATGCACCAGATTCTTCCTTTATTATCAACCTGCATTGTTTTTATTGAACCGCTTATTCCTGAAATCTGAATGAACGCGTTTTCCTGCCAGCGAAACAGGCCGCTTCCGGTCCCGGCCAGGATATTGCCGTCATTATCCCTGGCAAAACAGAATACCTGACTGGAAGAAAGACCCCAGGATGTATCGTAGACCTCTCCATGTCCAGGATACCAGATATCCTGTGATTTGTCGACAGGATTGCCTCCATGAACAAGAAGCTGACATCCTCCATTGGAGGTGAAAGCAATCCAGAGGCTATCCTGACCGCATGGATACAGTGTCTGGATATTCTTAACAGCAAGTCCATCCGCATCTGTTCTGGATGTCCACTCCAGACTGCCGGATTCAGGATCACCTGACACGGCTACAATCCCGCTGATTTCATCAGGTGACTGCCAGAAGGCTTCCTGTGCGATCCAGAGAGCTCCATTCTGTACAGAGAGCATTACTACCTGGTTGTTAAGAAGAGGAGCAATAACCTGGACCACGTCCGGAGAAACATCGGAAAGAGAATCAGAAACATATGTAATGA
The DNA here is from genome assembly GCA_021108435.1 of Candidatus Aegiribacteria sp. Taxonomy (NCBI): domain Bacteria; kingdom Pseudomonadati; genus Candidatus Aegiribacteria; species Candidatus Aegiribacteria sp. The sequence continues at coordinate 4,298 of JAIOQY010000015.1, read as the reverse complement.
CCGTGTCGTCCTCCATGGAGTATGTGTTTCTGTCATTAATCCATGTGAGTCCGTAATGATAACTGCCCGTCCAGATTCCCGGACAGGACGATTTCGCGGATGAATATGTTCGGAGAGATCTGGGCATATTCACTGTATTCATATTGAAGGTGTTCCATCCACTGTCCGGATAACACACCATCAGGCCTGCGTTGTGACTGCCGAGATACATATTGTCGCTGTCCAGAGTTATCTGATAACAGCTTGATCCCGCCATCCCGGAAACAGGAACCGAAACCCATGTTCCATTATCAAGATATCCGAGTCCGTTTCCAGAATTCTCTGTACTCACATCGTTAAGACCGTACCCGACCCAGATCTCGTCACATGCAGATCCGAGGCAGGATGAGAAAGTACTGACGGGATATCCCTCTCCATATGTCTCCCATACACCTTCTTCGATAAATCTTCTGACTTCGATGCAGGAAGCAATAAGCCCTTCGTCTGTCAGGAGAAGTCCGGTAACCACGGAATCATCGCTCATTGAAAAATCGAGAAGAACCAGCCAGCTGTCAGGGTTGATCATCTGCGCGATTCCGCCCGGACCGAAACCAAATACGGAATCAGCTGAAACCGTGTATACGTCCGAAATACCAAGATTAGATGTCGCCGTCTCGTGACTGGTCCAGGAATCGGGATTGAAGGGACTTGCCAGAAGATCAAGCGAGTATACCCCTCTATCAGTCGCCAGAAACAGAATGTCGGAAACACTCGATATTCCTATCACTTCATCCGCCCTGAAAGCTCCACCTGTAGCGGACTCGTCCAACTGCTGGAAGCCTGCAGCATTACCCCGCGCCAGACCTCCATCAGAACCAACCCACGTATATCCGCCGGCACAGTGAACTGAATGCACATCTCCGCTTCCCGGAATACCCTCATAGGATGAGAAAACCTGCCAGGAGTCCCCCTGTCTTAACGCAAGACCGCCGCCGGCTGTAGCAACCCATAACAGAGAATCGTACACATACAGGTCATTTGTTTTGTACCATGGTAAATCATCCGGATAGACAATGGAATCATCCCAGCCTGTATCGGGGTCATAATGGAGAATCCCCCCTGACGTTGAACACCACATCGTACCGTCTGAATCCTCGAAAATTGACGTGACATAACTCTGGGATGTTTCAAAACCCCAATCATCCGGAATGATTGAAACAGAAAGTAACATGGCAATGAAAGGAATCATACAGGCAGCTTCCTCTCAGAAAAGCCAGGGAAAACGGAGATGCCATACCATCCAGACAGCCTCCCATACAATGCTTTTTGTCATCTTGGAGGTTCCGGCATGCCTGTCCACAAAAATGATGGGAACCTCTGTAATAGAGCATCCTGCTCTGTAGAGCTTGTATGAAACCTCTATCTGGAAGGAGTACCCATCGGATTTTATTGAATTCAGATCAAGTTTTTCAAGAGCTGCTCTTCTGAAAGCCTTGAAACCTCCCGTAGCATCCTCAAGCGGCAATCCGGTTATCACCTTCGTATACCTGTTGGCGAACCAGGAAAGCAGCAATCGCGAGAGGGGCCAGTTGACAACATTTACGCCACTGCAATATCTTGAGCCAATAGCGACATCGTTATTATCAAGAGCTTTAACAAGTTCCGGCACTCTATCAGGTTTATGAGAAAAGTCTGCATCCATCTGAATTATCGGACCGTACTTATCCCTTTCCAGTGCCCATTTGAATCCTTCAATATACGCCTTGCCGAGACCGGCTTTCTCAGGGCGACTGAGAAGATGAACTCTTCCAGTATGTTCCTGCTCCAGGACTGCTTCTCCTGTTCCATCCGGACTTTGATCATCTACCACGAGTATATCGGGCTTTATTTGAAGATCAAGCAGAACGGGAAGCAGGTTTCGAATGTTTTCCAGTTCGTTGTAAGTTGGGACAACAATCAGTGGTGTTTTCAAAAGACCTCTACTTTCTGTATTTTGCGCAATATAATCCATGAACCGGTACAGGAAAAACTTAAGGTTAAACTTCAGGATGGAGCATATGAAAATTTCAGCCAGAATATTGATTTCAATAATTCTTGTTCTCTTCTCCATACCCACTCTTGCATGGAGAGTATTACCCCTTTTAAGCTATAGTCCCAACTCAGGAGTAATGTTCGGCGGCGTTGTCAGCCATAACATGAAAACTCCGTTCAATCCTTTTGCTTTCAACTGCATGGCACAGGTCTTTACAAATGGAAGCGTATTTATAAAACCGGAATTTAATTTCCCCCTGCACAACGGAATTTTGAACATAAAAGCTGAATACAGGGTTGATAATGACGCCTCTTTCTACGGATGGGGAAACGACGGCGACGAGGATGTCAACGCTTCCTACGACAGGCAGATGCAGTGTATTTCCGGTATATACGGATTCAGTCCTGCAGCCGGTTTTGCCCTTTCCACCGGTATACGGGTGAACCATTCAACAGTATATGACAGATTGGAAGATACTCTCTGGGCACAATCACCATGCTCTGATTATGGCTCCCTCTGGAGCGCAGGGCCTTTGTTCGAGGCTCATTGGTTATTTCCATCACTCATCACAGGTTATACCTCAATTGAGATGGAACACCAGATGGGCAGCGGATTTTCCTATTCCAACGCAGCAGCAGCTCTCGCATTTTTCACTCCGATAGGAAATTCAACAACACCCGCTTTCCGCATCCGTGGAGAAAAGCATTTTGGAACTTCGGAGACTCCATTTCCATACCTGCCCGGTCTCGGCAGGAAATCGGGGCTGCGAGGATATCATGACAGACGCTTCGGAGGCTCATGGACGCTTCTGGCCAATCTGGAACTCCGGCAAAGACTATTCTCATTCAAGATTGATGAAAGCAATACAATTGAAATAGGAGTCGTTCTTTTCGGTGACGCAGGACAGGTAACTGACGATCTGGATGAAGTACGATGGAACAGATTCCACCTCGACGGCGGTCTAGGCCTGAGAGTGATAATCCCTGGAGGAGGAACTTTCAGACTTGATTTTGCCGTGTCACCTGAGGGACCCGGCATGCAGATGGCTTTCGGTGAACTCTTCTGAATCACTTATCCGGGAAGGAATTTACATGAATCACGCTCTGCTGAAGAAGCTTCCGAAAACCGACCTCCATATGCACCTTGACGGTTCAGTGAGGCTTTCCACGCTCATAGAACTTGCCAGGGAATCAGACATCAAGCTTCCTTCCTATACCGAGTCGGGACTTCGTGAAACCGTGTTCAAGAACGATTACAAAGACCTCGACGATTATCTGAAGGGATTCGCGTATACAACCGCTGTAATGCAGACAAAAGAGAATCTGGAAAGAATTGCCTTTGAAGTTGCTGAGGACAACCAGAATGAGGGTGTTCGCTACATTGAAGTACGATTCGCTCCGCAGCTTCACGCGAATGATGAAATGGATATCATCGAATGTATCAGAGCTGTGAACAAAGGACTGGACAGGGCAGAGACAAAATTCAATTCCCGGCCCGAAGTCGTTGATGGACATGAACCTCCTTTCCATTATGGGATTATCGCATGCGCAATGAGATTTTTCACACCGGCGTTCTCAACCTGGTACGGCAGGTTCTTCGAAATGCATAAGCACACGAAGCCGGAACGTGTGTTTTCCCTCGCATCACTTGAACTGGAAGCAGCCGTATCAGAAGCAAAATGGGAGGAGAACCTTCCGGTGGTCGGTATCGATCTCGCGGGCTCTGAAAAAGGATGGCCGGCAATAAATCACCTTATCGCATTCAGAAGAGCTCAGAAGCATTTCCTTAAGAAGACAGTACATGCCGGAGAAGCTTACGGACCGGAGAGTATCTACCAGGCCATTACAGAACTTTATGCCGATCGAATAGGGCATGGCCTGACTCTTCTTGATCCGGGATCAGTCAGATCTGAAGACATCATTAACGCGGAAGCATACGTTGATTCTCTTGCTGAATTCATCGCTGATCGACGGATAACCATAGAGGTTTGCCTCACATCAAATCAGCAGACAAACCCGGCTTACAGGGATCTGGCCAACCATCCGTTCGGGGAGATGATGAAAAGGAAACTCTCTGTATCCATCTGCACCGATAACAGGACTATATCGAACACCACCGTTACAAAGGAACTTCACAAAGCGGTAAACGCATTCAACCTGACCAGAAACGATCTGAAGAATATCCTTGTCTACGGCTTCAAGCGGAGCTTCTTCCCGGGCAGATACAATGAGAAGAGAGCGTATGTACGGAGCTGCATGGAGTACTTCGAGAAAATCGAAAGCGAAGC
>JAIOQY010000014.1 GCA_021108435.1 Candidatus Aegiribacteria sp. | reverse complement strand
CTGGACAAAAGCATATTCATGCTTGACAAGTTCAGGCTTTATGAAGGAATACGCAGATTTCTTGAGCTGCAGGCTTCAATTTCACCTTTGATAATATGTCTTGATAATATTCACTGGGCGGATGACAGTTCTCTGGAACTATTCAATTACCTGGTCAGAGCGCTCCAGGAAAGTCCTGTCTTTTTCTTCTTCATATACCGTGTCGAAGAGGCGAAGTCTGAATCATTCCGTAAAGTAATGCAGTCAATGAATCGGGAAAAACTCTATGACCTGATCGAGCTTGAGCCGCTGGAACTCTTCGAAGTAGCGCAAATGCTATCGCTTATGGCTGGCATTTCCCCGTCACCTGAGCTCAACACTTTCATCTACAGGGAGACAGGCGGCAATCCATTTTTCATCGAAGAACTGATGAAGTCCATGGAGTCTGAAGACGCATTCATCAGCAGCGAGACAGAACTTTCATTCATCGAGGACAAAGAGATTGCTATTTCCCATTTGATCAAAGGTGTGGTCAACAGGAAAATGGGTATGATGAGCAGTCAATCGCAAGAATTACTGGAGTATGCCGCGGTCATCGGAAGGAAATTCGATTTTTCTTTGCTGCGTGAAGTAACCGGAATGAATGAAGGGCATCTGTTCGATCTGATGGATGAGATTCTGGGTATGAGATTATTGAAGGAGAGTGAAGGAGAGCGGTATTGTTTTTCAGAAGATGTAATAAGAGAGACTATATATCAGCAAATACCTAAGATTAAATCAAAGCACTATCACCGGATTGTTGGAGAAGCATTAGTCTCCCTTAATGCAGAAAGTGTTGATAATGTTGTAGAGGAGTTAGCTTATCACTATTATATATGCAATGATAATGATAAAGTAATAGAATATGGCATCATTGCCGCGGACAGAGCAAAGAACGCTTATGCAAATAGAGATGCTATAGAGTTCTATAGCAGAGTGCTGGAGTGTCTGACACAGAGCGGGACAGAGGGTTCGGAACTGAAGGAAATCGAAATTCAAAAAAAGAGAGCCGCAGTTCTGGATCTGGTCGGTGATAATGAGATGGCGATAGAGGATCTGAAAGAAGCTGTCAAGAATTCGCAAGTGCTTGGGGAAAAGAAACTGGAAGCTGATTGCCTGATTGATTTGTGCAGAGTCTACTTTGGATTATCTCACTACGATGATACTATTGAAATGGCAGAGAAAGCCCTGGAAATCTACAGGGAACTGAATGATGAGCAGGGAGAAATGGGAGGTCTTAATTGTATTGGAATCGCCAACTGGTATCTTGGTGAATTCAAGAGCGCACTGAAACTATATCAGAATTCATTGACGATTGCGGAAAAGACAGAGAATAAGAAGTTCGAAGCAATGATTCTTGGGAATAAGAGTATTATTTTCTGGAATCTGGGCGAGTATTCAAAATCACTGAAATACTACCTTCGTTCACTGGAGATAACAAAAACTCTCGGTGATATCGAAACTGAAGCTAGAGCCCTCAGCAATATAGGTCTCATATATGGAGATCTGGGCGATAATGCAAAAGCAAAGGATTGTTATGAAAGATCCTTGAAATTATCAAATGAAATGGGCGCAAGGAAGCTTGAAGCGAGTACTCTTAACAATATTGGAATTCTAAGCGCGGTATCAGGCGAATATGCAAAGGCAATAAAATATTATGAGACCTCAATGAGTATTTCGATTGAAACCGGTACTCGTAAAGTCGAGGCGATGACTCGTAATAATATCGGAGTTCTTTACTATAAACTTGGTGATTATTCCAGGTCTCTGGAATACTGTACATATTCATTACAGATCGCAAGAGAGATCAATGATCGTCAAACAGAGGCGGAAAGCCTTGTCGCAATTGGAGAAATATACCTTGAGAAAGGGGAATTTTCCACCGCGGAAGAGTATTATGAAGAAGCTGTCTCTATAGCAGAGATGATCAAATCGAATCCACTCATTGCTGAAGTTCTTATTAGCTTTACCTCGCTCCATCTGGAAAAGAACGACCTTGAAACGGCCGGAGAAACGCTGAATAAAACCTTTCATTTAATTGACGCGATGAATTCAGGAAAAATGGAAGCAACAGCACATTGTCTATCAGGTCGTTTGTCTGCAGAGAAGAAGGAATGGGATAAGGCCATAATTGCTTTCAACAAATCATTATCGATTTTCGAAGGTATTAACAGACAGCTGGATATTGGCCAGGTTCATTATTTTCAGGGTTTGATGTACAGGGAATCCGGGGATGAAGCCAGGGCAATGATGAGCCTTGATGAAGCGCTGAAAATATTCATCGAACTTGGTGCAGAAGGATGGGTTAAAAAAGCCAGGACAGAAAAGAAAAATCGAACCATATGACCTGACACTTCGTGGGTATGATGGGAAGAAGAACGTATATTGAAAACCGGAAGAAAATTGTGTGGGTCTCTGATACTCCTGTTCATACTGTGCTTTTCGGGAGATACGCTTGCTTTAACCTATGAAGTCGGGCCGGGAATGCCTTACGAGAATATCGGCGACGTTCCTCTGGAGAACCTGAATCCGGGGGATTCGGTTCTCATTCACTACAGGACAGAGCCATACTGTGAGAAATGGGTGATAGCCCGTTCGGGAACCGAATCAGATAACATTGTCTTCAAAGGAGTACCCGGTCCGGGGGGAGAGATTCCCGTTATTGATGGGCGTGACGCGGTAACAAGGCTGGAACTGGATTACTGGTCGGAGGAAAGAGGAGTTATCAACCTCGGCGGATCAAGCTTCCCGAATCAGGATCCTGACTATGTCATAATAGAGAACCTGGATATAAGAAGTGGGCGGTCACCATTCACGTTTACGAATGACAGCGGTCAGCCGGGGAGCTATTCGGAAAATGCTGCTTCGATATATGTGATATCAGGCAATCATATTACAATAAGAAATTGCATTCTTCGCGATTGCGGGAATGGTTTTTTCGCGTCATACCAGTCAGGTAACATTACGATCGAGTGCTGTCATATATACGATAACGGCGTTGAGGGCAGTTATTACCAGCACAATAATTACACTGAATCAAATGGCATTGTTTTCCAGTACAATCATTTCGGACCGCTAAGGGCAGGATGCGAAGGAAACAATTTGAAGGATCGCTCTTGCGGCACGGTTATCAGATACAACTGGATAGAATGCGGCAACAGACAGCTTGATCTTGTTGAATCAGATCATTCCGGTATCTATAATGACCCTTCATATTCCGAGACATTTGTCTATGGGAATATTCTGATTGAGCAGTACAACGAGGGTAACAGCCAGATATGTCACTATGGCGGCGACGGTTCAAACACAGATCATTACAGGAAGGGAACTCTGTATTTCCACAACAACACCGTGATATCGGGAAGAACAGGGAATACAACTTTATTCAGATTATCAACGAATGATGAATTCGCGGACGCGAGAAACAACATCGTATATGTAACGGATACCGGAAGCAGACTGGCTATGCTCAATGTTCATGGTATCCTTGACATAAGAAATAACTGGTTCAAGACCGGCTGGGTTGAAACACATCAGAGCGGGTTCCAGGGAACAGTCATAAATTCAGGCGGACTTGTTACAGGCGACTTTCCAGGATTTGCAGATTTTGGA
>JAIOQY010000013.1 GCA_021108435.1 Candidatus Aegiribacteria sp. | reverse complement strand
GTCTGTATTCGCAAGCCTCGTATCCACCAGCATCTGTGACGTTTCGCTACAATGGCTGGTGATTCATGCAGGCTTATGACCATAATAGTATACAATAACAGGAGCACAGCGGGTATGAGGATAATTGTATTCATTTCGCAAAAACTTATTCGAAGGATTCTAAGCATCCTTGAAAAGTTGACCTGTTCAAGTCGCCAGACTATCAATGGGCATACAATCGAAATTAAATCAGTTCTGTTTCAGTTTCCCGATACAGGACTGTGAACTGGAATAAATATCCTGGCAAAATGTATAAGAAACAGGATAATAAGTCTCTCTTTAATTGGAGGATCGAATGCTACCGCTGATGTTTGCTGCACTGGTCGATACGATTATTGCCCCCCCGCCTGACTTCAACACCGTCTATGTACACGAATGGGGAGCAATAACTTTTTCTGAAGAAGTAATAATCGGATCAGTTCCACCATCTGATCCTTATGAAAATTTCACAACTCACAATGAATGGGACGAACCAGTATCCAGAGCTCCTGTTGTTTATTTTTACGGTGATTTTTTTCAGGGTACTTTCACTGTCACAGTTCCATCCGGAACATTCATCGAAACCTGGCCGATCCCGGAGGATCTGACTGCTATCGCCCCCCTGCAGCTGGCCAGCTCTTCCAGAGCGGTCTGGAACATCTCCAGTACTACGTGGGGGGAACCCGGCACAATTGACACTCCAGCTGAAAGGGATGAGTTAAGTTTTACCCCCGAGATCCTCGATATCTGGAGGTGGCCTCCATCGTTTCTTCTGGAGTTCAGTGATGGAGTCCGTGAAAAATTCATCTATTACGAGTGTGCTCTGACACCACAGAGTAATGACGACTTCTATCCGGCAATACTAACAGATGAAGGGACCATACTTGATCCTGAATATCATGGTGAACTGATAAGGTTCATCAAGCTGGATGGGAAAGTAGTCATCAATCCAATTACTGGAAGATACGGAATACGTCGCGAATTACAGCAGGCAACCGAATATGGAGATATTTTTGAAACCCTCTGTTCCTGGGCTGGCGGAACTATGAAATCAGATGAGATCAATGCCATGTGGACTACATGGGAAGACTGGATCTACAGCGGTTCCTGGAGCGGTAATACTCTTGTCATATTCCCCCTGCCTGATGAAACTGTTGAGAGGATGAGCAGTATTACACTGGAAACCTCAGAAGAGCATGAAATAGAATACAGCAGATTTTATATCGGGATAATCTCAATCTGACGTTTTCAGTTGCTCATCCCGGGCTTTTTCACCGGATCCAGTATGCAGTTGCGCTATTCTTCTTCTGTTTTTACGACGATTGTGCAGTTTGCTACGAGAGCGGCAATCGCTCCTATAGCTGCCCAGACCGGGAGTAATACCACGGCTACAGCACCCAGCGTCATTGGAACTTCAATCAGAACTTTTCCATTTTCATTTATTATCATGATATGTCTTACATTACCCTGATGAAGAATCTCCTTTAATTTGGCAACGAGATCTTTGCCGCAAACATGGAATTCCTTCGTTGTTGTATTCTTCTCTTCCTGCATTCTTAAACCTCCAGATGATCGTACCCGGTCGTTTCCACATTTACCGGTCTTCCATTTATTAAAACACTTACTTCCCCCGCACCTTCCTTAGCGTAACCAACTTTTTTACATTCTGCAGACGTGAATTCATTTTGCTCAGGTGCGCTGAAAAGCAGAACGAAATCTTCTCCGGATGAAGCAGCTTCAAGCGGTCTGTCTTTTACTGAGTTATAGAATATTGATTCATTAATATCAAGGACAATATCAACCCCGCTCTCACGGGAAAGGTGCCAGGCCTCTGAAAAGAGACCATCGGAAATATCAATCCCGCAATGAACTCCTTTTTTCCTCAGTTCTGCTGCAAGTTCAAGCTCAGCCCGCGGAAGCAGGAAGGCTCTCACCTGTTCCAGTCTATCCTTAGAGATTATACCCGAGCGAGGATTCAGATTCTCGCCTTCAAGACCGCCTGCCTCCTTGAGAATTGCAGGAGCATCAAGCGCCCTGCCTATCGGTCCTGAAAGCCAGAGACTGTCACCATGCCGCAGTGTTGATCTTCGTAGAAGAGTTTCGGAATTACCTCCTTCACCGACGGCAGTAAGTGTGATTCCGAAATTACTCCCCCGGATTGTTTCTCCTCCGGCAATAACACAATCCTCTCTCTCCATCAACCCTCTGTAGAATCGTGCAATCCAGTCAATCTCCAGATCGAGAGGTAATGTGACTGCGGTAAAGATCCATCGGGAACAGGCACCCATGGCTGCAATGTCTGATAGTGTCGCTTCAAGCAACCGTCGCCCGAGTACCTCCGGTGGTGCCCACCAGCGATAGAAATGAGATCCCTCAAAATAGCTGTCCGTAGTCACAACGGGACACTGAAGTGCCGGAAGAATACTGCTGTCATCACCTATTAGTCTGAGTGACGGAAATGTATCCCTCAGCCTCCGTACCAGACCTCTCTCTCCGATATCACCTACAGTTGAACCAGTCAAGAAAACCTATCTCTCTAAAATGACTTTCAGATGCTCCTTTGCCAGATAACTCCGATTTGCAGGAGTTGTCATGATCGAATTTTCAATAACCTCTGCGCCTCCATGGCAAGCACATTCTGTATCCTCGGGATCTATCTTCTTCAGCACGTTCTCAATCGTTCTCCTTGCCCGAACAGTATTCACCCTGATGTTCGCTATTACAGCTTCAACTGAAACATCATCCTCTGATTCATGCCATACATCGTAGTCTGTGACTAATCCAAGGATCGAATAACATATCCCTGCTTCCCTGGCGAGTTTAGCTTCTGGAAGTGCTGTCATACCGATAACAGCATGCCCCTGACGACGGTAAATATTACTCTCTGCCCTTGTGGAGAAAGCAGGTCCTTCCATGCAGACAAGAGTTCCACCTCTATGTATTATAGCGTCTGCATCCTCAGCTGAGTCAGCGAGAATCCCGGATAGTTTTCCGCAGAAGGGTTCGCCAAATCCTATATGGCCAACTAATCCACCACTAAAGTATGTAGACCTTCTAATTCCTTTTGTTCTGTCGAAAAGCTGATCCGGAATAACAAAATGTCTTGGGTGATACTTCTCCTGAAGACTTCCAACAGCTGATATCGAGATGATCTTACGTACGCCAATATATTTCATTGCATATATATTTGCTGCGTATGGAACTTCGGAGGGAGATAGTGTGTGATCCTCGCCATGCCGAGGAAGAAAAACCAGAGGGATTCCATCGTATTCGGCCAGAATCAGAGGAGCTGACGGTCTTCCAAATGGAGTTTCGGTATTCAGTTCTCCTTCTATTTTAACTCCGTCAAACGAATAAACACCGGAGCCTCCTATTATCCCAACGCGTTTTTTCATTATTCTCCCTTCGAGGCAAAAGGAACTTATAGTTATAGATTATATATATAACTTCTACAACTGTTTGAAAGGTAGTTTTAAGTATCATGCTCAGAAACGA